>NZ_JBQTCF010000011.1:0-107830 GCF_052379845.1 Roseinatronobacter sp. NSM
AAAGGTTTGTGGTCTGCGGCATTTGATCGACCCAGCTTTGATTTCTTCCCAATGTCAAGAGCATGGTATTTGTCAGCCGCCGCCAAAAGTTGTTCCGGCACGTCAAGCTCAACCTGATCGAACCAACGTACCACGTCCGGGACACTTTTTCTGATTGGCGCGGCGACACTGCCCCAATCAAAGTTGTCTTCGATCAGAGCTTTTCTTTTAAGGTAGTAAGCGAGAACGTCACTCTGAACCGGCATCCCGTCGGTCCCCTCCAGCAAGTCGCCACAGGGTTCAAATCCAATGGAAAGAGCGACTGCTTCGTCCAGGGACCATTTTTGCATTCTTGCCGAGTGCTGCACATCTGCTTCGCGGCCTTCCACACCGAAACCGCCCGCAAACCAGACCGGGGCCTGTCTGAACACCGCTCTCAGCTCAGCGAGCGTGAGGCGTTCTGACACAGTATGTTCTTCGTTGCTGACCTCTCCCCTTAGGTCGAAGCGCTCGAAAAACTCTTCGTCCGTCATGTCCTGCAAGGTTTCCTTACAGACTTGGATTGAAAGGGCCAAATCAAAAGCGAAGCCACCAAAGACGTCCGGATGGTACGGACCCCTGATGTTGTGGATCACAGGTTTTCTCCATTTTAGGAGTTTACCATAGCGACGTTGCAAGACCTTATTCGTAATGTAAGCCCGCGACGGTTCGTTTGACACATGACCACCCTTCTAACCTTAGATGGGCGATCCTGCCTCCAACTCATCCAAATATCCAGCCCACCAGTCGGCGATTCTAACACGTTCTTCCCAGAACTCGCCACGGGCATAGATCCTGCGGATCTTGTTTCCATCAACATGGGCCAAGGCCCGTTCAATAGCATCAGGGTTCCACGGGCCGCTTTCATTGGCCAAGGTTGAGAATGTTGCGCGGAAACCATGCGCTGTCATCTCCTCGCCATCATAGCCCAAACGCCGGAGTGCGCCGTTCAGAGTGTTCTCACTCATCGGACGAAACACCGACCTCAACGAGGGGAACAGGAAGACGCCATTGCCGGTGATACGCTTCAGATCCTTCAGCAAAGCCACAGCCTGCGCGGACAGTGGGACTGAATGCGGCACTCGCATCTTCATCCTGTCAGCAGGGATCAACCATATCGCCTTTTCAAGATCAAACTCTGCCCAGGTCGCCTGTCGTAACTCACCCGGTCGCTGGGCGAGAATAGCAAGTAACCGCAATGCGATCCGTGTCGTCACCTGCCCTTGAAAACCGTCGATCGCGCGGAGCAACCCTCCCAGTTTGTTGGGGTCGGTTATGGCAGAACGGGATTTAACCTTGGGGCGAATGAGAGCATCCCGCAGCGCAAAGGTGGGATCGTTTTCAACGACACCTGAAGCGATAGCATAGCGGAAGACCGCGCCGATCTTGGCACGCAGTCGCTTGGCGGTTTCGTGGTTACCCTTGGCCTCGACCTTCCTGAGGCAGGCGAGAACCATGGGCGATGTCACTTCTGCGATAGGCTTGTGGCCAAAAGCATCAATTGCCATTCCCAACAGCCATTCGGTCTTGGTCTTGGTGGCATCCGCGCGCCCTTCCTTTTCGGCTTTGGCCTTGTAGGCATCCGCAAGCTTCTCGAAGGTCGTCTCCTGCAAAAGCAGTTTCTGACGCTTGTCTTCTTTCTTGACCTCAGCGGGATCTTCACCGGCGGCAAGACGTGCTCTGGCATCGTCGCGCAGTTTTCTTGCCTGTGCGAGAGAGACCGCCGGGTAGGCGCCAAAGGACAACCGCTTCTCGCGGCCATCGATCCGGTACTTCATATGCCACAGGCGCGAGCCAGACGGAGCAACCGTCACATAGAGCCCTTGGAAGTCAGAGACCTTGTAGGGTTTGTCTTTGGATTTCAGGCTTCGAATCTGAGTATCGGTCAATGGCATTTGGGGGCATCGCTTTGCTGCATCACTCGCGAAGCCCCCGCAGATGCCCCCAAACCGGGGGCATCCTATCGGACCGTGCCGAACATCATCGGACAAAAGACATCGCAAAACCATTATAAAACAAGGGATTTTGGATGTCACCGTATCATTTTGGACATCAAAGTGGTGCCGCTGAAGGGACTCGAACCCCCGACCCCATCATTACGAATGACGTGCTCTACCAGCTGAGCTACAGCGGCACCGTGGCGCCGTCTTTAGCACCCGTTCCAAGGACAGACCAGACCCAATTTCACTGCGCCGGGCCAAAAAATCAGTGCGGCGGGGCATTCCAAAGGGTGGGCCCTGCCGCATCTGGCGCTTTTGCCATGTCAGGCGGGTTTGGGGTCGGCGGGGGATGGCGCGGTTGCGTTGTCTGCATCGACCACTTCGCCCGTCACCACATCGGCGTCATGGGCTTGGGTGCGACCGGTGGGAAGCTGGCCGACAATCAACGGCAGCAATTCGGTTTGCGTGGCCGACGGGCCGGCGCTGTCGGGCGCATCGCGCCATTCCAACGTATCAAATGCACCGCAATTGTCGCAGATGGCCTGCCAGCTTGCGTGCACATGCTGGCATTTGGTGCACACCCATTGCGGCCCGCGACTGGCGGTCAATGCGCGCGCCAGCCAGCCGCGCACCACCGCGTCATCTGCCCCTTCGCCGCGTTCCACTGCGGCCATGATCGTCAGGGCACGCAATGTCGGCGCGGTTGTCACCAGATCGCCCAGCGCGCGGCGCGCGGCGGGGAAATCTTCGGCGGCAATCAGCAATTCTGCCTTCAGCATACGGGTTTCGGCATGATCAGGGTGCATGGCCAGCAATTTGCGAAAGCGCTGCACGCGCTGCAACGGCGTTTCATCGGGTTCGATGGCCGCGAAGGCAGCGGCAAGTTCGGGGTGCGGCTGCACTTTCCACGCTTTCTTGATGACCTTGGCGGCGTAGCTGCCCTTGCCCTGCGCGACC
Source organism: Roseinatronobacter sp. NSM (assembly GCF_052379845.1). NCBI lineage: Bacteria > Pseudomonadati > Pseudomonadota > Alphaproteobacteria > Rhodobacterales > Paracoccaceae > Roseinatronobacter > Roseinatronobacter sp. NSM. Next base: position 2,916 of record NZ_JBQTCF010000011.1, read on the forward strand.
AATGCGCGGGCGGCGGCAACGGCGGCGGGCAACAAATCCGGCGACAGGCGGTTTGCCTCGATCGCAGCATCGCGCGCGCGCGCCATGTTATCGGCTGCCGCCAGCGCATCGGCATCTTGCAGTGCCAGCAGCGCATCCCTGCGGCGATAGACATCGCGCGGCAGGTGGCCACTGGATTTCTTGATCTGCAGTGTTTTGCGCGCACCCTGCCAATCCTCGGCCTCGGTCTGGAGTTTGAGCAGCGTGTTTTGCGTGGCTTCATGGGCGGGCTGCATGTCCAGCGCCTTTTGGGCCAGTTTGCGGGCCTTTTCGGTGTCCCCATCTTCCAGCTTGGCCCGAATCAAGCCCTGCACCCCGACAAAGCGACTGCGGGTATCTTCCAGCAGGCGTTTGTAATGCTCCTCGGCCAGGGGGCGGTTGCCCTTCAGTTCGGCGGCCTGGGCAATCAGCAGGCTGGTAATGACGGGCCGGTTCAGCAGGCTATGCGCTTTTTCTGCCTTGGCGACGGCGGTTTTCCCATCCCCTGAAGCCTGCGCCAGCAATGCGCCCAGCAGCGCATCCAGCCCACGTTTTTCGCGGTTATGGGCGAAATAGCGGCGCACGGCAGTTTCATCGCCATTCAGAAAATGCAGCACCGCCACCAACAGGCCCACCAGCTTCAGCCCCAGCCACACGGCCAGCACCAACAGCACAAGCGCTATAACCGCCTGCACCGGGCCAAGTTCGAATTCCATGTCGACAATGCGCAGGCCAACAGTCTGCCCGCTATCCATCAACTGCCCTGCCCCGAAAGCAAGGCCGATGACCACGGCCACGAAGGCAAGGATCTTAAAAAGCGTCCAAAACATCTTTGCGTCCTTATTCCTTCGTAATCATCTGGGCCAATGCATCAGTTTGTCCAATAGCGGCCTGCCGTGCGGTGGCGGCGCTGTGCCAGTCGGACAAGGCTGCGCGCCCGGCATCTGGCAAATCATCAAGCAACGTCAGCGCAAGGTCCAGATCACCGGCTTCCACTGCAGCGCTGGCGCGCGACATGATGGCGTCGGGGTCATCACCCTGCCGGGGCACTGTAGAGCGCGCGCCGGTTTGCGCACGCAAGAAATTGACGACCCGTTCGCCAGCGGTTTCGGCAGGCGCGGCACCAAGGCTGGCGCGGATTGCCGCGCGCGCCGCATCCGGGAAGCGCTGTTGCAGCTGTTCAAGTGTGGGAATGCCCGTGGCCGCGTTCGCAGCCAGCATATCGGGCACGGCAAACCCACCCTGCGCAATCCGGTCTGTCGCATCGCTGAAGGGTTGGCCGGTTTCCAGCGCGGCGCGAATCGAATCCAGCCCCGATTGCGCCAGCGCTGCGTCAATCGCGGCTTCGGCGCTGGCAATGCGGTTTTCGGCAAGCTCGCGCACCTGCGCCAGATCAGCGGCAATCTGGTCCTGCGCCTGTTGCAATGCTTCCGCCTGCGTCTGGGTCTGGGTGGTCAGGCTGTCAAGCTGCGCGCGCAAGGCGTCCAGATCCCCCGTCTCGGGGGCGGTGCCGGTCATCTGTTCCAGCGCGGCGCGCAATTGCTCCACCTGCCCTTCCAGCGGTGCAAGATCGGGCGCTGCCCCCACGGAACTGCGCAATTGCGCCATTTCAGATTGCAGCACCGCCAGTTCCGCCTGAACCGACGCGCTGTCATTGGTCAGGAAATGCGCGCCATACCCTATGCCACCGGCCAGCACCCCGCCCAGCAGCAAGGGCAGGAACGCGGGTTTTGACGCTGCGGCTTGTGCATGTTGTGTATTGCCCGCCACAGGCCCTGCGGCGGGGGCATCGGGTGCTGGCGCTGCGCCAGTGCCTGTATCAGCGGGCGCGGCGTCACCTTCTGCCGCCGGATCGGCGCCTGATACAGGCGCGTCTGCGGGGCCTTGCGCTGTCTGGGTCTGGTCACTCTCGGGGTGGGCAGGTTCAGACTGCGCGGAGTCGTGTTGGGCGGGGTCGGGTTGGGCGGGTGCAGCACGTTCAGCGGGCGTTGCGTCCGCACTTTGGGTGTCAGGCGCAGGCGTTGCGGGCACAGGCGCGTCAGGCGCAGGCATTTCAGCGGCTGTGGTCACGCCTGCATCCGGGGCCGCATCGGGCGCAGTGGTCGGGGTGGGCGTGATCTTGTCAGGGGTGGCTTCGGTGGCTTGGGGTGCGGTGTCATCACTGGCGGATTTGGGTTTCCGTGTGCGGGAAGACGTCCCCTTGCTGGTCGTGTTACGCGCCAAAATCCAACCCCCACCTTTCACGCAGCTTACGCTGCCACTGCATTTACACCTGCCACCTTATCGCGGCTTTTCATGATCCTCAAGTTCGGCTTGCACCTGCAGCACGGCATTGCGCATTGCGCCACCATCGGGGTGGTCAACTATTCGCAATGTGCTGCATTTCCCGCCATCCAGCGCGCCGGCACAGGCGGATGAAATGGCGATGACATGCAATTGCGCCCCCGGATTGCGCAGTTTCCCCAGTTCGGCGGCAAACAACCGCGCCGAGCGGGGCGAAAACAGCGGCACCACCACAGGGCCGGGGCGCGACAACAGGTCGCGCGCAACATCGGGCAAGGCGCAGTTGCGCTGGTCATATACGACCACCTCGCGGGCGGGCAGGCCCGCGCCCGTCAGTTCCTGCGCCAGCGCCATGGCCGCGTGTTCCCCGCGCAAATGCACAACCGGCGGCACCGGGCGCGCGGCCAGCAAGGCTGCGCGCAGCGACACCGCATCACCGCCGGGGGGCTGCACAATGGCGCGAAACCCCGCGTCGCGCGCGGCCTGCGCGGTGCGCGGCCCAACGCACCACACCGGCAAAGTGACATCCCCGCCCGCGGCCACCCATGCGCCGACCCCATGATGGGACGTGAACACCAGCGTTCCCGCCCCCGCCCCCGCCAGCGCCGCAGGGTCAGGCGGGCGCAGGACAATCCGCATCAGCGGGGCCACCATGACCGCCCCTGTCCAGCCCGCAACAGTGACCGCCTGCGCGAAATCCTGCGCGGCCTGCTGCGGCCGGGTGAGTAAAAGCGTGGCAGTCATCGGGCCATATGTCCTTGATACCGGCTGCGGGATTGTGCGCACCCGCCCCAAGTGGTAGCGGGAAACCATGCCCCATGGCAACCGGAGCGACAATGACCCCTGACATGCCCCTGACGGTTCTGGGACTTGAAAGCAGTTGCGACGACACCGCCGCAGCCATCATCCGCCATGCGCCACCTGCACGCGCGGAAATTCTGTCCAATGTCGTGATGGGCCAGACCGAATTGCACGCGGCCTTTGGCGGGGTGGTGCCCGAACTGGCCGCGCGCGCGCATGCCGAAAAGCTGGATCTGGCCGTGGAAGCGGCCCTTGAACAGGCGGGGCTGACATTGGGGGGCGTGGATGCCATTGCCGTCACCGCCGGGCCGGGGCTGATTGGCGGGGTTCTGTCGGGCGTCATGCTGGCCAAGGGGCTGGCGGCGGCAACGGGCCTGCCCTTGATTGGCGTGAACCACCTTGCAGGCCACGCGCTGACCCCGCGCCTGACCGACGGGGTGGGTTTTCCCTATCTTATGCTGCTGGTGTCGGGCGGACATTGCCAGTTCCTGATCGCACATGGCCCTGACCGCTTCACCCGTCTTGGCGGCACCATTGATGATGCGCCGGGCGAGGCATTCGACAAAACCGCCAAACTGCTGGCGCTGCCCCAACCGGGCGGGCCGTCCGTGCAGGCACAGGCCGCCACGGGCACCCCCACGCGATTCGCCCTGCCCCGCCCGCTGCTGGACCGCGACGATTGCAACATGTCATTTTCGGGCCTGAAAACCGCTGTGCTGCGCACCCGTGACAGCCTGATTGCCGAACATGGCGGCTTGCGCGCGCGCGACCGCGCCGACCTGTGCGCAGGGTTTCAACAGGCCGTGGCCGATGTGCTGGTCGTCAAATCCCGCCGCGCCTTGGCGCACTATCTGGCGCTTGGGCCGGAAATGCCGGTTTTCGCCGTGGCAGGCGGGGTTGCGGCCAATACTGTGCTGCGCGCAGGGCTGGAAGGGCTGGCGCAGGATATGGGCGTGCAGTTCATCGCGCCGCCATTGGCGCTGTGCACCGATAACGCGGCCATGATCGCCTGGGCCGGGCTGGAGCGGCTGCGCATGGGCGCACGCGACGACATGACGCTGGCCGCGCGGCCACGCTGGCCACTGGATGAAAGCGCCGCCCCCATGCTGGGATCAGGCAAGAAAGGGGCAAAGGCATGAGCGTTGCAATTCTGGGCGCAGGCGCATTCGGCACAGCACTTGCCTGTGCACTGGGCCAGAACAATGGCGGTCAGGCCACGCTCTGGACCCGCGACGCAGACCACGCGCGCGAGATGGCACGCGCGCGCGAAAACACCCGCCGCCTGCCCGGCATCCCCTTGACGGATGGCGTGCATGTCACCCATGATCTGGCCAGTATCGACGCACAAACCCTGTTGCTGGCCATGCCCATGCAGGCCCTGCGCGGGTTTTTGCACGAAAACACGGCCTTTGTGACCGACCGCATTCTGGTCGCCTGTTCCAAAGGGGTGGATCTGGACCTGCTGCTTGGCCCTGTGGGGGTGATTACCCAAACCCTGCCCCATGCGCGCGCGGCCCTGCTGACAGGCCCGAGTTTTGCCCATGACATTGCGCGCGGCCTGCCCACGGCCCTGACGCTGGCCTGCGCGGATGCGGGATTGGGCAAGGCATTACAACAAGACTTGTCCACAAACGCCTTGCGGCTGTACCGCAATACCGATGTGACGGGCGCGGAACTGGGCGGGGCGCTGAAAAACGTGATCGCCATTGCCGCAGGCATGGTGATCGGGGCGGAAATGGGCGAATCCGCGCGCGCGGCCCTGATGGCGCGGGGCTATGCGGAAATGCAGCGGCTGGCGCTGTCACTGGGCGCGCAGCCCGACACATTGGCCGGGCTGTCGGGGCTGGGCGACCTGATCCTGACCTGCGGATCGGACAAATCGCGCAATTTCCGCTACGGGTTTGCGCTGGGGTCCGGCGTGGAATTCGACACCACAACCACAGTGGAAGGGGCCGCGACCGCGCGCGCGGTCGCACGGCTGGCGCAATCGCGCGGGCTGGACATGCCCATCACCCACATGGTGGCCGCCATGATTGAGGGCTATCTAACCGTGACCGAGGCCCGCGATGCGCTGCTGGCCCGCCCCCTGATTGAAGAATAACCCCTAACCGAAGGAGGAGGGAAATATGCCGCTATACATGATGGTCTGCACCGACAAGGCAGGTGCACTGGATATTCGCAAGGCCAACCGGCAGGCGCATCTGGAGTATATCGCACAAACCGGCTGCGTGCAGATGGCCGGCCCGCTGCTGGATGATGCGGGCGAGATGGCAGGGTCGCTGATTGTGCTGGACCTGCCCGACATGGCCGCCGCCACCGCATGGGGCGCGCAAGACCCTTATGCGCAAGCCGGGCTGTTTGACAACGTGCGCGTGCAGGAATGGAAAAAGGTCATCGGCTGATGCGCTACTGGTTGATGAAATCGGAACCCGACGCCTTTGGCTGGGACGATCTGGTGGCCAAAGGGGCAGCGGGCGAGGAATGGGACGGCGTGCGCAACTATCAGGCGCGCAACACTATGCGCGCGATGGAAAAGGGCGATCTGGCGTTTTTCTATCACTCGCAATCTGACAAGGCGGTGGTGGGAATATGCGAGGTGATTGCCACCGCCCACCCCGACAGCACCACCGACGACCCCCGCTGGGACTGCGTGGATGTGCGCGCAGTCAAGCCCTTCAAGCGCCCTGTCACGCTGGCCATGGTCAAACAAGACGCCCGCCTGCAAGACATGGCGCTGGTGAAATCATCGCGCCTGTCGGTCCAGCCGGTGACCGCGCAGGAATGGGAAATCATCTGTGCGTTGGGCGGGACCGAAGCGCAGGATTGAGTATTTTTGGCAAGATGAAACCCTCTATGTGCCGCAATATGTGACCAGTTCGGGGGTGTCGCGCGGGGCGGGTTGCGCGTAGTCCTCTGCCCCGTCAATGGGTGTGAAGGGGGCCTGAACCCGCGCCAGAAGCGCCATAAACGGGGCCATGTCACCCCCATTGGCCGCGTTCAGCGCCGCATCCACCAGATGGTTGCGCGGGATATAGATTGGGTTGGTGGCTGTCACGCGGGCGGGGGTGTCGGCATCAGCCAGCGTCCGGTAGGTGGCAAGCCACGGGTCGAGCGCGGCTGCATCGTCAAACAGGGCGCGCAAGCGCGTGAGATCACCGCGCAGCGCGTCCGGCAGGGCGCGGAAGAAGCTGGTGAAATCCACCCCCTGCCCGGACCAGAGCTGATGCATATCCTCGATCAGCGCGGCGTCAGGGGCGGCCAGCCCCAGTTTGCGCGCGAACACGTCCAGCCATGCGGCGCGGTAGTGGTCCTGGGCCTGCGCGATCACATCGGAGGCGCGCGCGATGGCGCGGTCTTGCGTCGTGTCGATCAGGGGCAAAAGCGCTTCGGCCAGCCGCGCAAGGTTCCAGAAGATGATTGCGGGCTGGTTGCCATAGGCGTAGCGCCCCTGATGGTCGATGGAACTGAAGACTGTGGCGGGGTCATAGCGGTCCATGAACGCACAGGGGCCGTAGTCGATGGTTTCGCCGGAAATGGTGGTGTTGTCGGTATTCATCACCCCATGCACAAACCCCAGCCCCATCCAGTGCGCCACAGTCTGCGCCTGACGCGCGGCCACGCGCTGCAGGAACCGGACGTAGCAATCCGGCGTGCCGGTCAGGTCGGGGTCATGGCGGGCGATGGCGTAATCTGCCAGCTGGCGCAATTTATCCGCTTCGCCACGGGCGGCGAAAAACTGGAACGTTCCCACGCGCAGATGGCTTGCGCCGATGCGCGCGAGCACAGCGCCCGGTTCCAGCCCGTTCTGGCGCAGCACGCGGTCGCCTGTGGTGCAGGCGGCCAGGGCGCGGGTGGTGGGCACGCCCAGCGCGGCCATCGCTTCCGATATCAGGTATTCGCGCAGCACCGGACCCAGCACTGCGCGCCCGTCCCCACCCCGCGCAAAGGGGGTGCGCCCCGACCCTTTCAGGTGGATGTCCCAGCGCGCGCCGTCATTGTCCACCACCTCGCCCAGCAGGATCGCGCGCCCGTCGCCCAGTTGCGGGGAAAACCCGCCGAACTGGTGGCCCGCATAGGCCATGGCCAGCGGGCGCGCAGTGGCGGGCAGCGCATGGCCGGTCAGCAGCCCTGCATCCAGCGCGGCCACGTCCAGCCCCAGACGGTGCGCCAAAGCGTCATTGCGCAGCACGATCTGCGGGTCTGGCCAGTCCTGCCCCTGCCACGGGACATAAAGGCCCTGCAAGTCGCGGGCATAGCTGTGATCAAGGGTCAGGGGCATGGTGGTATCCGTGTTTTTTGGCGCGTCGGGCTATGATCTAAGCCCTTCGGCGCGGGCGATCCAGCCCCCCCTTCGGATGGCGTGTGTCCGCGCGAGGGGGCGTTGGCGGTTTTTGGCCTTTTGCGGACACTGGGAATGCCCCAAGGCGCGGAGCAAAGGCCGCAGGCCGCCGCGCCATCGGCGGGCCGTCCCGCGGCCTGCCGATTTCGCCAGTTCCACGCCAAGCCTTTGAACTCAGGAGTATGCCGCCTGCATAAACTGCATTCCTAAAACGTCGGATCGGCAGACCCCGGCCCGCCGATAGCGCGGGCTTTGTCCAAGGGCGAGCGTCCCCTTCAGGCCCAGAACCACCTGCAAGCACGCGCGTCATCGCCGACGCAATCCAGCCCGATCAGCCGTCAACCTGATCCAGAAACTCACCATAGCCTTCGCCCTCCATTTCGTCTTTGGGGATGAAGCGCAGCGATGCGGAATTGATGCAATAGCGCAAGCCGCCGCGATCGGGGGGGCCGTCAGGGAAGACATGGCCCAGATGGCTGTCACCATGGCGCGAGCGCACTTCGATGCGCATCATCCCGTGGCTGGTGTCGCGCAATTCCGTAACATGGGCCGGGACAAGGGGCTTGGTGAAACTGGGCCATCCGCAGCCGGACTCGTATTTGTCGGCAGACGCGAAAAGCGGCTCTCCCGACACTATGTCCACATAAATACCCGCGCGCTTGTTGTCGTTATAGACACCGGACCACGGGCGTTCCGTGCCGTTTTGCTGCGTTACATGGTATTGTTCGGGCGACAGCGCCGCGATGATTTCGGGGCGGCGTTCATAGCGGGGCATCGGCACCTCCTGTTAAGGGTCTGCGCAGCATATAGGCGCGCGCGGCGCAGTTTCCATGTCAAAGGGTGGCAGCATGCGCAACCGCGCGCCTGCAAGCGGACGCTTGGCACTGGATTTCCCCGTATCACTGGTGCATAAGGGCGCAACGCCATGCGGCAACAGATTAGGGTGTCCAATGAAATTCCTGCTTCGCTTCGTGACCTGGTGGAACTATTCAACGCTGAACACAGCCTTTTTCACCTGGCGCCAGGGCGTGAAGGTCGGCGAGGATGTTCAGGGCAATATTTTTTACAGGTCCCATGACGGCAAGAAACGTTGGGTGATCTATAATGGCGAATCCGAAGCCAGCCGCATTTCCCCTGACTGGCATGGATGGCTGCATCACACATGGGACGAATTGCCCAGCGAACGGCCCTTGGCGCATAAGGACTGGGAAATCCCGCATCAGGAAAACCTGACCGGCACAATGCTGGCCTATGCGCCCAAAGGGTCCATCCGGCGGCAATTGCCCAAAACCCGCACTGATTACGAGGCATGGACCCCCGAATAGGGGCCACGCCGCCGACCAGCCCGCGCCCCCGATCAAGCAAAGATGACCGCGCCGCGCTGGTCATTGGGGGCCGGGTCGTGCATAAGCTGCGGCCAACAGGTCGTTTTGGACAGGGCGGGTCAGGATGCGTTGCGCAATCGCCAGTTTTACAGTGACAGTTTTCTTCAGTGCAGCGCTGGCCGTGCAAGGCGCAGGCGCGCAGGGCATTTCCGTTCCCGGCGCAAGTGAACATATTTTACAATCTGACAGCGCTGTGATTCGGGGACTGGACCGCGTGGCGGGAACCAGTGTCGATTTCGAGGTCGGCCAAGGGCGCGATGCGCGTATCGGCCACCTTGTCGCCATGCTGAAGGAATGCCGCTACCCGGCGGACAACCCCGCCGCCGAAGCCTATGCCTGGATCGAAGTGTATGACACCCGCGCCGAAGAAACGCTGTTTGCAGGCTGGATGATTGCGTCCAGCCCTGCGCTGAACGCACTGGATCACGCGCGCTACGATCTTTGGGTTCTCAACTGCAAGACATCCTGAGCGGATGGCAGCAGATGGCGCCCAATATTGGCGTCTTCCATCAAGGCCCGCGCCAGCTTGCGCCGATACTGGTTGCGCGAAATTTCCTGCCCCCCAAGGCTGGCCAGATGGTCTGTCAGATATTGCGTGTCAAACAGCGTGAACCCGCAGGCGCGCAAATGCGTGACCAGATAGGCCAGCGCAATTTTTGACGCATCCTTGCGGCGCGAAAACATGCTTTCGCCGCAAAACGCCCCGCCAAGCGCCACACCATACACCCCGCCCACAAGGTCCGCCCCGTCCCAGACTTCCAGTGAATGGGCGTGGCCCTTGCGGTGCAAGTCATGGAACAGGCGCGTTATTTCGGCGTTGATCCATGTCGTTTCACGCGCCGCGCACCCGCTCATGACACCCGAAAAATCGTGGTTCAGTGTCACCTGAAACGGGGTTGTGCGAATGCGCCGCGCCAGCGAGCGTGACATGTTAAACCCGTCCAGCGGCAAGATGCCGCGCAAAACGGGGTCAAACCAATACAGCCGGTCATCATCGCGGCTTTCGGCCATGGGAAACACGCCCTGCCGATACGCCTGAAGCAATATGTCTGCACTCAGTCGCGGCTGCATGGCCGCGTCAGAATTCTGCGGCGCGGGCCTCGTGGGCCATATGATCCAGAACCGCATTCACGAATTTCTGTTCGCGGCTTTCGGGAAAGAACGCGCCCGCAAGGGCCACGAATTCGCTGATCACCACCCGCGCCGGCGTTTGCGCCGTCAGCAATTCCGCCCCTGCCGCACGAAACAGCGCGCGCAAGGTGGGATCAATGCGCGCGATGGGCCATTTCGCAACAAGGGCGCGGTCGGTCATCTGGTCAATCGCGCCCTGCCGGTCCACCGCCCCATCGACAAGACGACGAAAGAAATTGATGTCGGCCTCGGCCCAGGTTTCGTCTTCGGTTTCCGCCCCGATGCGGTGCGCCTCGAATTCGCGCAGGGTTTCTTCAACCCCGCGATCAGACGCTTCCATCTGAAACAGGGCCTGCACGGCATAAAACCGCGCCGCACCCCGCAGGGCGCGCTTTTCTTCGACTGTCGGGGATTTCTTGTTCATTGTCATCATCACGCCACAGGGTTTCCGTTACCGCCCGCAATGTCAAATTCCGTGCGTTCGGGCAGGAACCCCACGGACCGTTTTGCCCCGCCCCAGCGCCGCGCCAGCGCGATCAGGTGCAGCGCAGCCGCCGCCGCACCGCCGCCTTTGTTCTGGCCGCCCGCATCGGCGCGCACCAGCGCTTGCGCGCGGTTTTCCACTGTCAGGATACCATTGCCAATGCAGGCCCCTTGCAACCCCAGCAGCGCGATTGCGCGCGAACTGTCATTGCACACCGTGTCATAATGCGTGGTTTCCCCGCGTATGACACAGCCCAGCGCCACGAACCCGTCGAAATTGGACATGCGCAACGCCTGCCCTATGGCAGTGGGCACTTCCAGCGCGCCGGGCACTTCCACAGTGTCATGGGTGCCGCCTGCGGCCTCAATCTCGGTGCGGGCACCGGCCAGAAGCTGGTCGGTGATGTCCTTGTAATAGGGGGACACGACAATCAGCAATTTGGGCGCGCGGTCAAATTCGGGGCGCGGCAGGGTATAATGTGTTTCATGTCCAGCCATATCAGGCCCCTTTCGCAGGCGGAATTTTGCGCGTGCCCGTGATGGACAGGCCGTAGCCATCCAGCCCCACCACCCGCGGCGTTGCCGAATTGGTCAGCAAGATCAGGTCCTGCAACCCCAGCGATGACAGAATCTGCGCGCCCAGCCCGTATTGGCGCAAGGTTTGCGGTGAACTGTCGGAACTGGACATTTTCATATGCGTGTCGCGCAGCAACACCACCACCCCGCGCCCTTCAGCGGCAATCAGGCGCATGGCATCGGAAAATTCGCCCGCCCGCCCCGTGCCGCCCGTGCCCACCATATCCAGCAGCGGATCAAACGCATGCATGCGCACCAGAACCGGGTCTGGTGTTGTGATGTCGCCCTTGATCAGCACGACATGTTCGGCCCCTTGGGTGGTGTCGGAATACACCCGCATCACCCAGTCGCCGCCAAATTCCGATACGATGGTTTCTTCCTGCATGACACGCACAAGGTTGTCATGCCGCCTGCGATAGGCAATCAGGTCCGAAATTGTGCCGATTTTCAGGCCGTGTTTTTGCGCAAACCCCACAAGGTCCGGCAGGCGGGCCATGTCGCCATCTTCTTTCATCACTTCGCAAATCACGCCTGACGGGTTCAACCCCGCAAGACGCGAAATATCCACCGCCGCTTCGGTATGGCCCGCGCGCACCAACACGCCGCCATCGCGCGCGCGCAGCGGGAATACATGGCCGGGGGTGGCAATATCGGCCGCGCCCTTGGCAGGGTCAATCGCCACTGCGACCGTGCGCGCGCGGTCATAGGCGGAAATGCCCGTGGACACCCCTTCGCGCGCTTCAATCGACACAGTGAAGGCCGTTTCATGACGCGATGAATTGCTGGACGCCATCAGCGGCAGGCCCAACTGGTCAATCCGTTCACCCGGCAGCGTCAGGCAGATCAGGCCCTTGCCATGGGTCGCCATGAAATTGATCACCTCGGGCGTGGCCATCTGCGCGGGGATCACCAGATCCCCTTCATTTTCGCGGTCTTCGTGGTCCACAAGGATGAACATGCGGCCATTGCGAGCCTCATCAATGATCTCTTCGATGGTCGAGATGGCGTCGCGCCAGTTCTGCTCAACCTCGCCGGGGGTGTCATAGGTCATGGCGGGCTATCCTTCGCTTCGGTATTGGGCCAGATAGCCCAAAGATGGCGGCGGGAAAAGGGGCAAAGGGTCACGCGAACGCCACGCAACGCACGCTGTGCTAGCAAGATATTTGCGCCCTGCTGGCAAATTGTCCCTTCACAGGACTTGCAACAGGTGCGCCCATGAAAACTGTATCCCAACTTGCTGCGGAAATTGTCGCGCGCGAAGGCGGCTTCGTCAATGACCCCGATGATCCGGGCGGGGCCACGAATTTCGGGGTGACCATCCACACATTGCGCCGCCTGCGTCCGGGGGCGCGCGTCACAGTGGACGATGTGCGCGCCCTGACGCGCGATCAGGCGATCGAGATTTATGTGGAGCATTATTTCACCCGCCCGCGCATTTCCGAATTGCCCGAACCGCTGTGGCCCACGGTGTTTGACATGTATGTGAATGCGGGCGCCAATGCTGTGCGGCTTTTGCAACGCCTGCTGGTTCAAATGGGGCTGGATGTGGTCAGCGACGGCGTGATCGGTCCGCAAACCATTGCTGCGGCGCATCGTGCCTATGACATGGCCCCGTCGCATCTGGTCGATGCCTACGGCATTGCGCGGCGCGATTATTACTACCGGATCGCAGACCAGCGCCCCGCCAGCCGCAAATTCGCCCGCAGGCGCGATGGCGGCAAGGGCGGCTGGATCACCCGCGCGGAAGAATTCATCAGCGCAAGGTTTCACCTGACAGATGCGCAGCACCGTGACCGTGTGCGCGGCTGGGGGTAGCGGCGGGTATTGGCCTTAAGCAGACATTGGGAATACCCCAAGGCGCGGAGCAAAGGCCGCAGGCCGCCGCGCCATCGGCGGGCCGTCCCGCGGCCTGCCGATGACCCAAGGTTACCTCAAGCCTTTGAAGTCAGGAATATTCCGCTTGGATAAAGTGCATTCCTAAAACGCCGGATCGGCAGACCCCGGCCCACCGATAGCGCGGGCTTTGTCCAAGCGCGAATGGCCGCAAAAGGCCACTTTCCCACCACACCATTTCTTGAACCCCACACCCACCAGAAGGACCAATCCCATGATACGTTCCCTGTTCGGCCTGCTGTTTGGCGGGGCCCGCGAAGCCCGCGCGCTGGGGCAGACCGTCACATCCGTGGCCGAAGTGTTCCGCCCCAATGCCACCCGCGCCATGGAGCTGGGCCATGATGCCTATAAGGCCGCCCATGCCAGCCACAGTGCGGAATTCCAGTTCGGGCGCGGGGGCTGGTTTGATTCGGCGGTCAACGGGCTGAACCGCCTGCCCCGCCCGCTGCTGGCCTTGGGCACATTGGCGCTGTTTGTCTATGCCATGACCGACCCGGACGGGTTTGCGCGGCGCATGCAGGCCCTGTCAGGCGTTCCCGAACCCTTGTGGTGGTTGCTGGGCGCGGTTGTGGCATTCTATTTCGGCGCGCGCGAAGCCCATCACATCAGATGCACCAAAACACCCCCCCCCGCCCCGGCTGTGCCAACACAACAGCCAGCGCAAACCGACAATCCCGCCTTGGCCGAATGGAAACAGGGCAGCGCGTGACGCGCCTCAGGACCCTTGTTTCAGGAAATCCTCTTCCTCGCCCGTCACATCAATGCCCAGCGCTTCCAGCCCGTTTTCAAGGTGTTCTGCCACATGCGGCATGCCCAGCAGGTAATCTGCCGTGGGCGTGGTGGCTTCGGCCATGGCGGTGGCCACAGCTTCGTCATAATCTTCAGGTTCGAAGGCACCGCGCCCCACCCATGCAACGGCGGTCAGGCTGGCTTGCTCATCTTCATTCAACCCGTCAATGAAGGCATGAACCTGTGCCGCGCCCGTGGTCCCTTCGCGGGCCAGATAAATGATGTGAACAATCTTGCGCGGGCTGATTGCAAGCATAGCGTCCTCCTTTTGGTCGGGATCAAGTGTCGCGCAAAGGGCGAAGGCTTGCAATAGATATCGCGTGCACCCTGCCCCCCTTCCTTGCCCCTGCTACAACAGGTTCCGCTGGTGGATGATCTGGGGAATTTTCTTCTTCACCTTGAAAAACCCCGCTGTCGCATGCGGCCAGATCGCGCTGTCCCAAGGGCGCTGCCATTCGCAAAGCGCAATGCCCGCCGCGTCCAGCGCGGGGGCGGCCTGTTGCAGCCAGTCGCGCAGCGGGCCTTGTGGCACATAGGGCGTGATGATCTGGCGCGCGCCGGCCTTGGCGGCCCATTGTGCCAGATCGCTTGGGGCATGGGCGCGCAAGGCCAGTGCCTGCCAACCTGCGCGGCGCGCGGCATCTTGCAAGGCGCCATCGTCAAACGCCACCACATGCGGCGCAACGGGCCTGCGCGAGCGTAAGTGCGACGCGCCCAATGTCGCGGCTGCGCGAATGTCCAGCGCGGCCATGTCAAAATCCTCCGGGCGGCAATCGTCTTCGGTGATCAACAGTGCCGCAGGGCGGGCGGGATCGGGGGCAAGGGGCTGGCGCAACGGCGTGACAGGGGGCAAGCCGTCAGGTTCTGTCGCCTCCAGCCCCTGCACGCTGGCGCAGAGTTCCCCCTGCAGCGGGGTGAAACGCCCACTGGTGAATTGTGCGATATTCCAGCCCTGCGCGACATAGGGCTTGCCCCGCGTATGTAACCCGGCCACCCAACGCCAGCCCAGCGTGTTTGACGCAGGGTCCCCGTCCAGCAAATGGCGCAAAAAGAAATCCGCCCCCAACCGCCACGGCAACTGCAACGTGAATATCCAGATGGATGCAAACCACATGCGCGCGTGATTGTGCAGATACCCCGTTTGCGTCAGTTCCCGCGCCCATGCGTCGAAACAGGCCAGCCCCGTGGTGCCTGCTTCGGCCTGCGCCACTGATGCGCGCAATGCGCGGTCACGCTCCAGCGCGGCCATGTCATGCGCCACCCCGTCGCGGTAACTGGCCCATATACCGGGGCGGCGTTCCAGCCAGCCCTTGAAATAGCCCCGCCAGACCACTTCCTGAATGAATTTTTCCGCTTGTTCCGGCCCATGCGCGGCCAGCGCAGCCGCAACCACGTCTTCTTCCAGCACCAGCCTGCGGCGCAGATAGGGCGACAGGCCCGATACATCGCGGTGCTGGTCCGGCCCGTGGTCAAAATTTCGCCGCGCTGCGTAGTGGCGCCCCATGCGCGGGATGAAAGCCGCCATGCGTGCCTCGCCTGCGGCGCGTGTCGCGTCCTGATAGTGCATCTGCCCTGCGCCCTGACCTTATTGCATTCGGGGCGAAGCTAGCGTGACGCGCGCCCGGATCAATCGCGGCCGGGCGCTTTCATTCCGGGGATTTGGTGAAATCAAACTCATCCAGCCGCGCGCCACGCCGGATGATCTTGTCGGCGGAAATGCGAATTCCCGACAGGTCATTTTGGACCTGCGCAAAATGGCTTTCCAGCTTGGCCACACGCACCCCAAGGCGTTCGGCATCCTCAACAAGCAATTGCACTTCGCGGCGCACGGCGCGCGCTTCGGCGCGCAGGCGCGTGTCCTTCATCACCGCGCGCAAGGTATTGAGTGTGGCCATCATGGTGGTGGGCGACACAATCCAGACTTTGGCCACGAACCCTTCGCGCACCACATCGGACAGGTTGGCGTGCAGTTCGGCGTAAATCGCCTCTGATGGCAGGAACATCAGCGCGCCATCGGCGGTTTCACCGGGCAGGATATAGCGTTCGGAAATTGCCTTGATATGCGCGCGCAACGCCTGCGCCAGCGCGCGGCGTGCGGCCATGCGCGCCGCGTCATCGGGGGCGCGCATCAGGGCCTGATACGCTTCCAGCGGGAATTTTGCATCCACCGCCAGTGGCTGTGACATATGGATCAGTGCGTCCACCCGCCGCCCGTTCGACAAGCTGGACTGAAGGCTGAACGCATCAGGCGGCAGCGCGTCCGACAACAGCGCTTCAAGCTGCACTTCGCCAAAGGCACCGCGCGCCTGTTTGTTGGACAAAATATCCTGCAAGGACAACACATTGCCTGACAGCGCTTCGATCTTGGCCTGTGCTGCGTCAATCACCTGCAGCCGTTCGCGCAAGGCCCCCATGCTGGCCGCTGTGGTCTGGGCATTGCCTGCCAGCGTATCGCCCATATAGCGCCCCATATCTGCCAGCCGCGCTTCAACCAGACTGATGACCTGCGTCTGGCTTTGGGCCACATGCGCCAGCCCACCTGCAAGCTGGTTTTGATGGTCCGACAGGCCCGACAGCCGGTCATGCAGCCCCGACAGGCCAGACACGGCCCGCAGCACACGCCACAAAACCAATAACGCCACCACGCCAAGCGCCAGCGCAACAAGCAGCGGATCAACGCTATCAAGGTTCATTTGCGGCCAAACAGCTTTTCGATCTCATCAAGGCCAAGTTCCACATAGGTGGGCCGCCCATGGTTGCACTGGCCGGAATGGGGCGTTGCCTCCATCTCGCGCAGCAGGGCGTTCATTTCTTCCACCCGCATGGCGCGCCCCGACCGCACGGACCCATGACAGGCCATGCGCGACAACACGGCATCAATGCGCGCCTGCAGGTTCTGGCTTTGGCCCAGATCGGCCAGGTCATCCAGAATGTCGCGGATCAGCGCGCGCGCATCCACCACCCCCAGAAGCGCGGGGGTTTCGCGCACCATGATCGCCCCGCCGCCAAAAGCTTCGATCACCAGCCCAAGCGCGGCCAGGTCCCCCGACAGGGCCAGCAGTTGCGCGGCATCCGCTTCGGGCAGTTCCACGATTTCGGGGATCAGCAGCGCCTGCCCTGCCACGGTGTTTTCGGCGCGCTGGCGTTTCAGGCGTTCATAGACCAGCCGTTCATGCGCCGCGTGCTGGTCCACAATAACCATGCCGCGCGCGGTCTGGGCCACGATGTAGTTTTGGTGCAATTGCGCGCGCGCAGCCCCAAGGGGGGCATCATCGGGCACGCTTGGGGCGGCATCGGGGCTGTCATGGCGCGCAGAAATGGCTTGCGCACCCGTCCAGAAGGCAGGCGCGTCCTGCATCTGGGCGGGGGCCTGTAACTGGTAATTGGCCGCGCGCGCCTGCGGTGACGGGCGGTCCATCTGATAGCCCGCATAAGGGGGGGGGGCCTGCGGGCGCATGGCCCCCAGCATTGCGCCCGCAACTGTGCTGGACGCGCGGTGCCCCGCATTTGCCAGCGCATGGCGCAACCCGCTGACCACCAGCCCGCGCGCCAGCCCCGGATCGCGGAAGCGCACCTCGGATTTTGCAGGGTGGACATTCACATCCACCAGATCAGGCGCGCAAGTGATAAACAGCGCCGCAACAGGGTGACGGTCACGCGACAGAAAATCCATATAGGCCGCGCGCAACGCCCCGATCAGCAGTTTGTCGCGCACAGGGCGACCATTGACGAACAGATATTGCGCCACCGCCGCCCCGCGCGAATAGGTGGGCAGGCCCGCCAGCCCCGTCAGGTGCAGCCCGTCGCGTTCGGCATCAATGCGGATGGCGTTATCGGTAAACTCGCGCCCCAGAATGCTGGCCATGCG
Organism: Roseinatronobacter sp. NSM; assembly: GCF_052379845.1. Classification (NCBI taxonomy): domain Bacteria; kingdom Pseudomonadati; phylum Pseudomonadota; class Alphaproteobacteria; order Rhodobacterales; family Paracoccaceae; genus Roseinatronobacter; species Roseinatronobacter sp. NSM. Next base: position 20,482 of record NZ_JBQTCF010000011.1, read on the forward strand.
GTCTTCCAGCGCGTCAAACAGCGCGCCTTGGGCGGCATCGGCGCGGAAAATCTGGCGCGGGGCGTCATTGGACACATCCGACAGGGTAAAACTGACATAGGGTTCGGCCATGGCCAACCGTTTGAGGACATCTGCAATCGCCTGCGCCTCGGCGCGGTCAGAGCGCATGAATTTCAGCCGCGCCGGTGTGGCATGGAACAGGTCGCGCAATTCCACCAGCGTGCCCTGTTGCGCGGCATCTGGCCTGACCTGCCCCATACGGCCCCCATTCACGGTAATGCTAGCGCCATCGCCGCCTTGCGTGCGCGAGGTGATGTACAGCCGCCCCACCGCCCCAAGGCTGGGCAGCGCTTCACCGCGAAACCCGAAGGACCGGATATTGAGCAAATCTGTCCCGTCAATCTTGGATGTGGCATGGCGCGACAGCGCCAGCGGCAGGTCCTCAGGGGCCATGCCATGCCCGTCATCGCGCACCCGGATCAGGGTTTTGCCACCATCGGCATACGCCACATCAATACGGGTGGCGCCCGCATCAAGGGCGTTTTCCACCAGTTCCTTGACAGCAGAGGCCGGGCGTTCCACCACTTCGCCCGCCGCAATGCGGTTGGCGCAGGCTTCGTCAAGCTGGCGAATTTCGGGGCGGATATTGCGGTGCGCGGTGTTCATACCACAGAATATAGCATGCCACCCGCGCCACTGCCAAGCGGCTATTCCAGCCCTTCGGGTTGGCCCACCACCACGAAATGCAGCGCATCCGCATCAAACAGGCGCGCGGCCATGGCATTGACCTGATCCAGCGTCAGGGCCTCAATCAGGTCATTGCGGATATTGACATAATCAATGTCAAAACCCTGATACTGCATCGACGCCATGCTGGACGCAATCGCGCCATTCCCGTCAAAACGCAGCGGATAGGCCCCTGTCAGATAGGTTTGAATGCGCGACAGGTCATCGGCGGAAATGCCGTCCTGTGCAATGCGTGCCCATTCTTCGCGCAAAAGCTCAATCGCAGCCGCCGCATTGGCGTTGTCGGTGGACATGCGCCCCTGATAGCTTTCGCCCAACAGGCCAGAGGCCAGAAAACTGCCCACCCCATAGGTCAGGCCCCGCTGCACGCGCAGGCTTTCCATCAGCCTTGTGCCAAACCGTCCGCCGCCAAACACTTCGTTCACAACAAAGGCGGTCAGGAAATCAGGATCATCGCGGGCAATGCCGTCATGGCCAAAGGCGATCACCGATTGCGGCCCGTCAAAGGCAATCACCTCCACGCCCGGTGTGGCGGCGAAGGTGGCGCGGTCAGGGATGGGCGCACCTTGCTGGGGTATTCCGTCAAACAAACGGTCGATCAGGCGCGCAAGTTCGGGCGCATCAATATCGCCCGCCGCGCCAATGAACACACGGTCGCGTGCAATCGCACCCTGATGGGCGGCAACCAGCGCTGCGCGGTCCAGCGCGGTCACAGTTTCCACACTGCCATCACTGACACGCCCATAAGGGTGGTCCCCATAGGCCGCCTGCGCAAATGCGCGGCTGGCCAATGTGTTGGGGTCCAGCGCATCGCGGCGCAGCTTTGACAGCATTTGCCCCCGCACCCGCGCAATGGCATCGTCATCAAAGCGCGGATCGGTCAGCGCCGCGCGCACATGGTCAATCACCTCGTCCGCATCTTCGGTCAAAAACCGCACGGAGACCGACACAGTGTCGCGCCCCGCATCGAAACTGATACGCGCGGCCAGGTCTTCGGTGCGCGCCGCAAAGGCCTGCGCGTCCATGTCCCCCGCCCCTTCGGACAAAAGTGCGGTCATCAGACTGGTTGCGCCTGCGGTGGCGTCACTGTCCAGATTGGCCCCGCCCGCAAAAATCAGGTCCAGCGCCACAATAGGGATGGAGCGTTCCTCGACCAGCCATGCCTGCAGGCCGGACGCTGATGTGACAGGGGTTATCGATACCTCGGCGCGCAGGGGGGCGACAAGGGTGATGAACAGGCCAGCAGCAAGGGCCAGAAAACGGGTCATTGTGCGCCCTCCGATGCAGTCGCGGTGGTGGGTTGGGTCAGATAGCCGGTGACCGCATTGCGCCGGTCCAGCAGGAACTGGCCTGCGGCAATCACATCGTCGGGGGTCACGGCATCCAGCGCGTCCACCCAGCCGTCAATGTCATCCACGCCCAGCCCGATGGACAGCCCGACCCCATATTGGCGCGCGCGGCCCTGAACATCATCGAGCGCGTAAATTTCCGAGGCGCGGATCTGGCGGCGCACGCGGTCAAACTGCGCCTGATCAACGCCATCTTCCAGAAACTGCGCCACCACCGCGTCAAGGGCCGCTTCGGCGTCTTCCAGCGACACCCCGTCAACTGGCGCAATCCCAAGGGTGAAGGTGCCGTAATCGCGCGCCATGCCATTATACCCCGCCCATGCCGACAGCGCCACGCCCTGCTCAAAGTTCAGCGCCCGTTCCAGAACCGATGTCGTGGAACTGCCGCCCAGCAATGCCGCCAGCATTTGCAGCGCGGCCGCCTGTGACTGCTCGCCCGCGCGGCGCACAGGGGCCAGATACATGCGACTGACATAGGGTGTGCCCACGCGCGCATCTTCAAACCGCAGGCGGCGTTCAGCCAGATGCGGGGGTTCGCTGGCGCGCGACACGGGCGCAATGGCAGGGTTGGGCGGCACGGGGCCGTAAATCTGGCGCGCCAATTCCAGCGCCTGCGCCGTGTCCACATCCCCCGCGATGACCAGAACCGCGTTATTTGGCCCGTAATGCTGCGCATAAAAATCCATCGCATTCTGGCCGGTCAGGGTTTCCATTTCATGGCGCCAGCCAATGATGGGAATGCCGTAAGGGTGCGATTTATACAGCGCGGCCATCATGCTTTCGTTGAACTGCCCGCCCACGCGACTTTCCAGCACCTGCCCGCGTTCTTCCAGAATGACGGCGCGTTCGGGCAACCAGTCATCTTCAGTGAAGGACAGGTTGGCCATGCGGTCGGCTTCCATCTGCATCATCAGGTCCAGCCGGTCAGATGCGACGCGCTGGAAATAACCCGTATAATCCCAACTGGTGAAGGCATTGTCGCGCCCGCCATTGGCTTCGACCACGCTGGAAAATTCGCCCGCGTCCATGGTGTCGGTGCCCTTGAACATCAGGTGTTCCAGAAAATGCGCGATGCCCGATTGCAGCGGGGGTTCATCCGCCGCGCCCACCCGATACCACACCATATGCACGACAACCGGCGCGCGGCGGTCTTCGATGACGACAACCTCCAGCCCGTTGTCAAGGCTGGTATGGGTTACGGGGTCGGCCTGCGCGGCGCGCAGCGCCAGCAAGCCTATCACGACAAGCACGGTCAGACGGGAAAACATGAGGGGCGCATACCTTTGGTCAGACATATCAAACTGTCATGGACAGTTACTGCCAGCAGGCGCGGGTTCAAGGGGGCAAACGCGCTTGTGACCGCTATTGCCCTGCGGCGTATCCTGCGCGCCCCGACACGACGATGCCCCGAGACCCGATGTTCCCCGCGACCCGATGTGCAGTGTCAGTTGTCCAGCAGTTCCTGGGGGGGGGCTGTGGGGGTGCGCACACCGGCACGCCGCCACCGGCCAAGTTCGCTGTATTTGTCCAGCCACATGGTTTGATAGGCATTGTGATAGACATTCACACCGAACGCACGTTCCAGCAACCGCCCGCGATTGCGCTGCCGGTGTTCCAGATCCTCGGCGGCAAGCTGGGCGCGGATATCGCCGCTGCGCCCGAACCGGCTGGCGTAGTTCACAATACCGCCATCCATGCCGCCGCCCGCAAGCGCGGCGGCGGGATTGCCACCAAGGGCGCGCGCGACATCTGCGCGCGGCTGGGGGTCAACACGGTTGCCGCCACCGGGGTTGGGCGCAGGCAACGCGGCCAGATCGTCGGGCATTTCCAGCGGTCGGGTCGGAAGGATGGCAAATTCATCAGGGCCGCGATTCTGCGCGCCCGCATGCATCAAGATGGGATCGCCCGCATCCGAACATGCGCCCAGTGCCAGCATCGACACGCCAAGGGCTGCGAATATCACTTGCCTGACTGCCATCGCCCTACCCCCTTCATTCCACTACGTTGCGCATGGTCTTAGCGCATTCCAATCATAACGTCACGCCCTGTCACAAGGCAGGGCTGAAATTCAAGCCTCAGGGCGCATCCTTGCCTGTGCCGCTGCCTGTGTCAGTGCGGCCCGAGAACAGGATCAGCCCGAAGGCACCGGCGAAAACCGCAATATCGGCAATGTTGAAAGCATACGGATTTTGCACGCCACAACAAGACATGTTGATAAAATCCGCAACTGCCCCCCAACGCAGCCGGTCAATCACATTGCCCAGCGCGCCCCCGATCAGCAAACCGGCGGACAGCTGCATCCATTTGCGCGCCCCATCGCGGCGCACCCATATCCAGACCCAGCCACAAATGGCCAGCGCAACCGCTATCAGCACAGCGCGCGCCGCCCAGCTTCCGGAACTCAGCAAGCCGAAATTGATGCCGGTGTTCCATGCCATTGCGAAATTCAGATAGGGGTCGAAAACCGGGATGAACAGGCGCTGCTTCAGGCCCATCCCCTCCACAACGGCCCATTTGCTGGCCTGATCGGCCACAAGAACAAGTGCCATAACCCCGATTGCAACGCGCATATCTGCCCCTTCAGTGCCGGAAATGGCGCTGGCCGGTAAACACCATGGCAAGACCTGCGTCATCGGCGGCGGCAATCACCTCATCGTCGCGCATGGACCCGCCCGGCTGGATGATGGCGCGCGCCCCTGCGGCGGCGGCGGTCAGCAAGCCGTCCGCAAAGGGAAAGAACGCATCGGACGCCACAACCGACCCTTGGGTGGGGGATATGTCCAGCCCCAGCACCTCGGCCATGTCCTGCGCCTTGCGCGCAGCGATTCGGGTGGAATCAACACGGCTCATCTGGCCCGCGCCCACGCCCACGGTCGCGCCATCCTTGACATAGACAATGGCATTGGATTTCACGTGCTTGGCCACTTTCCACGCAAACAGCAGATCGGCCAGTTCCGCATCACTGGGGGCGCGTTTTGTCACCACCTTCAGGTCACCGGGCGCAATCATGCCATTGTCGCGGTCCTGCACCAGAAACCCGCCCGAGACCTGCTTGAAGGCAAGCCCCCCAAGGGCCGGATTGGCCAGCCCCTTGGTTGTGAGCAGGCGCAGGTTCTTTTTGGTGGCGAAATGGTCAATCGCGGCCTGATCAGCGGCGGGTGCAATGACAACTTCGGTGAAAATGCCGGTAATCGCCTTGGCAGTGTCCAGATCGAGCTTCATGTTCAGCGCGATAATCCCGCCAAAGGCCGATGTGCGGTCACAATCATAGGCGCGGCCGTAAGCTTCGGCCAATGTCGCCCCGCGCGCCACACCGCAAGGGTTGGCGTGTTTGATGATCGCGCAGGCCGGCCCGTCTGATGGCAGGAATTCGGACACCAACTCGAACGCGGCATCGGTGTCGTTGATGTTGTTGTAACTTAGTTCCTTGCCCTGATGCTGGGTCGCGGTGGCCACGCCGGGCCTGTCGGACCCGTCACGGTAAAACGCCGCGCCCTGATGGGGGTTTTCGCCGTAGCGCAGGGTTTGCGCCAATGTCCCCGCAAAGGCGCGGCGGCGCGGCGCGGCATCGTCAATGGCACCCGCCATCCATGTGGACACGGCCGCGTCATAAGCAGCGGTGCGCGCATAGGCGCGTTGCGCCTGCTTGCGCCGGAAGGACAGCCGCGTTTCGCCATCCTGCGCGTCCATTTCTGACAAAAGCGGCAGGTAATCTTCGGGGTCGGTGACAACAGTGACGAAATCATGGTTCTTTGCGGCGGCACGAATCATCGCCGGGCCGCCAATGTCGATATTCTCGATGGCATCGCCGTAACTTGCGCCGCGCGCAACTGTGGCTTCAAACGGATACAGGTTGACCACCAGCAGGTCGATGGTCTTGATCCCATGCGCCACCATGGCGCCCACATGCGCTTCATCATTGCGCAGCGCCAGCAAGCCGCCATGCACGCCCGGATGCAGGGTTTTCACGCGCCCGTCCATCATTTCGGGAAACCCCGTCAAATCCGAGACATCCTGCACCGCAAGCCCGGCTTCGCGCAAGGCGCGCGCCGTGCCGCCAGTCGAGACAAGCTCGACCTTGCGCGCGGCCAGTGCCTTGGCCAGATCAATCAGGCCGGTCTTGTCGGAAACGGAAATCAGCGCGCGTTTCAGCGGGGCAAGGTCAGTCATGGGGCGTGGTATCCTTGGTCAATTCTTATAATTCCGGCACAGCCAGCGGGTTTTCCTGCACAGTATCGCGCAGGGCAATCGGGGTGTCCTGCGCTTTTGCAAGAACCCAGTTGATCTGGCTGGTATAGTCTTGTGCGCGCAAGGACAACACGATCTGCAGGCTTGCGCGCGGTTTCAGGCGGGCTTTTTCCAGATAGACAGACGGGGCCAGCGTCAGCGTATGACCATCTGCGCGAAACACCCATATTTCCCCCGACCGCAGCACAATGGACACTGCCGTGCCGTTCATATCGACAGAGGCATCCACTTCGGGGTGCAGGTGAAACCGCAGGCTATAGGCAATGCCCGCCCCGCGCGTGCGCGCCAGCACATCGTCAAAGCGTTTGCGCGCCGCGCGTCCGCCGGAAATAAGCATATCCTCGCCACTCAACACGCGGCCATCTGCCGACAGGTCCAGAAAGCGCGTATGTTCCAGCCCGTGCGTGTCCAGATAGCCGTCATGCGACACAGCCACCGCGCGCGAATAGGATGTGTGGCGAAATTCGCAGCCCACATTGCGCGGCCCGTCCGTCAGCTTCAGGCGGTTGCGGTCCGTGCCCGTAAACCGCGCCGAGGAGTAGCCGTCAATCGACAAGGTGGAATGCGACGCACTGGCGCGACTGGCGCGCTGCCAGTCCACCCCCAGACTGGTGCCATCGCCACAAGACACCACCACCGGACGCCGGTTCGAGGTCAACTCGAACGCCAGCGTAGACGCATGCGCGCGCGCGGGCGCCGCGCCCACAGGCGGGGGGGCTGCGTCAACAATTACAGTGCTGCGCCCTGCCGAAAGCCGCGCGAAGCCCATGACCTGCCCAGTTGGGGCCTTGACGGGCGTGGCGTTCAGCGCGTCATGCACCGCCAGCGCGGCCAGCAGGTCCCCTTCATTGCCGCGCCCGCCCCCATGGAAACGCGCAAGCCCGCCATCGGCATGGCGCAACACCCGCAGCGCCGACGCGACCCGCCCCAGCAGGCCCAGTAACCGCGCATCTGCGGGGCGGCCCCGATCCTGCAGGGTTTGCACCACCCATGTCATCAGCACGAAGATATGCAGCAAATCTTCCGGGCTGCGCGTGGCCACCCCGCCGCCGCTGTCAATCTGGCGGTCACAATCGGCAATCAGGGCCTTGGCGGTCGGGTCGATGCGCCGTTCCCACCCTTCCAGCGACAGGGCGGCAAATAACAGCCCCGCATGCGCCGTAATACGCGGCAGGCCCGGCGCGGCATGGCCCGCGCGCCGCGCCAGAAATGCCGCATGATGGGCCAGCGCGCGCAAAAAACGGTCCTGAAAGGGTTTTTCCTGCCCTTGCATCAGCATAACAGCATGGGTCAGCCAGTTCATCAGCCGCCGCCCCGCGACCCCAGCCCCCCATCCCGGCCCACGCCCGCGCCCATAGCGCGCCAGCCAGTCGGCAAGGCCGGTCTGCGCCAGCCTGCGCGCATTCTGATCGCCCACTGCGGCCAGGTCATCCAGCCAGTCGAACCCGTGCAGCGCATCTGTCGCCGCCCCCGAACCCGCCTGAAACGGCACTGTCCCATCCGCGTTCAACAACTCGCCCGCCATGACGAAATTGCCCGCAAGCATTTGCTTTCCGCGCGCGAATTGCCCTGTCCCGCGCGGCTGGGGATGCGCGATCAGCGCCGTGACAGGTTGGCCACGGGCCAGCAAACGCGCCGCAAGCCGGTCCAGAAAACTGACCGGAAAACTGCCTGTCTTGGAAAACTGCGTCACTGGGAACTGGTCCTGTGTGGAAACTGCGGCGGGGCGTGTTGCGGCGCAGAATAGCGCATATGCAAACCCGATGTCAGCACTTGCGCGCCTGTCTTGCGGGGGACAGCGCAAATTACCCCATATGTTGCAAAACTATCATATAAAACCCGTCCAGCCCGCCCGCGTCCGGCCAATAATCAGGCCGTGTGCGAATGCCCCCTTCAGCAGTGCGCCACACGTCGGGCAGGCCGGGCACATCAACCCGCAGGGCCTGAACCTTGTGGCGGGCCATGGCGGCACTGGCCTGAGCCTCGCCTTCCTCTGGCAGCAGGGAACAGGTGCAGTACACAACGCGCCCGCCCGCCCGCAACAGCCCGCGCGCAGGGTCAAGCACGCGGTCCAGAAGCTGCGCCTGCAGGCTGCACAGCGCCTTCACATCCGCGCGGTTGCGCAGATGGGGCACTTCGGGGTGGCGCCGGATGGTGCCGGTGGCCGAACAGGGCGCATCCAGCAAGATGGCGTCAAACGGGGTGTCCGGCGTCCAGTGCAGCGCATCGCCCTGCGCAATGGTCGCCTGCAGCCGCGTGCGCGCCAGATTTTCGCGCAACCGCACCAGCCGCGGGCCGGACATGTCCAGCGCCGTGACCTGCGCGCCCGCAGCGGCAAGCTGCATCGTCTTGCCGCCCGGTGCGGCGCACATGTCCAGCACCCGCACGCCCTGCACATTGCCCAGCAACCGCGCAGGCAGGCTGGCGGCGGCGTCCTGCACCCACCATGCGCCAGCGTCATATCCCGGCAGGGCGCTGACCTGCCCTGCCTGATGCACCCGCAAGCTGCCGGTGGGCAGGGCCTGCCCGTCCAGCCCGTCGGGCGTAACAGCCCCATCGCGCAAGGTCAGGTCCAGGGGCGCAGGGACCAGATGCGCGGCCTCCAGCGCTTGGGTGATCTGGGTGCCATAGGCGTTTTGCAACGCGCCGCGCAACCATGCAGGCAGGCGCGGCACCGGGGTTTGCACCCAGTCCTGTGCGCTGTGCTGCGCCATCTGGCGCAAAACCGCATTCACCAGCCCGGTCAGTTTGGGTTCCCCCGCCCAGCCCCGCGTCAGCGCCACTGCATCATTGATAACCCCATGCGCAGGTGCGCCAAGACCCAACATTTCAACACTGGCCAGCCGCAAGACCCACATAACCGTGTCTGGCGGGGATTTGCGCAACGCCCGGCGCAACAGATGATCGGCCCGCCCCGCGTGGCGCAGCGTGTCCTGCGCCAGCCGCGCCGCGCGCGCGCGCGTGTCAGGCGGCAGCGCCGCAAGGCCGCCTGACGGGGACAGGCGCGCTTCAGACAGGCTGCGGCGGTCGTTGAACACGGCGGCGATCAGGTCCAGCGCGGCAGCGCGCGGGGCAAGTGTGGCAGAATGTGGCATGAACGGTTTCTTGTCCTTTGGTGCAATCGGGGTATATCAGGTAAAGTGATATGACAAGCAGGCCCCCTATGCCCCGGATTGACACAAACACCCCCGCCGACCCTGAAACCGAGGCAGCGCGTCGCGCCACCTTGCCCCCTGCGGCGCAACGCGCACTGGCCGAAGCCGAAGCGCGCAAAGCCGCCATGCCCGACCCCGAACGCCCGCGAGAGTTGGGCGGGCGCAAAGGGCCGGAACCCGTGCGCTATGGCGATTGGGAGAAGAAGGGAATTGCGGTGGATTTCTAGAATGTGGCGCGTTGATTGGCCTTCACGCCACCGACTCTAACCCGTGACGATCGGGTGTTATTCCACGCAAAACCGGTTCCCACTATTGCGCAACACGCTTTGCCCTTTTGTGGTCGCGTGTTGTTTCGCGCAAAACCGGTTCCCACTTTTGCGCAACACGCTTTGTGCCAATCAGGGCGGGCTTTTGTAGCGTGAGGACGGGGCACCGACACTTTCGAACGGTGTCTGCGAATAGTCACAGGCTCAGGTCGCGTCTGGCGGTGAAGCAGTCCTTCGCACATGGATAAAGCCCGCGCTATCGGCGGGCCGGGGTCTGCCGATCCGGCGTTATGGGGATGCAGTTTATCCAGGCGGCATATTCCTGACATCAAGCGCTTGGCACGCCTTCAGGTCATCGGCAGGCCGCGGGACGGCCCGCCGATAGTGCGGCGGCCTGCGGCCTTGATTCCGCACTGGGTCATTCCCGCGAACGTCCCCTTCAGGCCAAAACCCGCCCGCGAGCGTAAAATTATGATGGGATCAAACCCCAGCACCGGCCAATCTGTGCATGACCACGCCGCCCTCCAACAGCTTGCCCGCCCGCATGCGACGATCAATTGACCGGAACGGCCATGCCCTTGTCGCGTGCAAGCGTGCGCATGCGGGCCTGCAGTTTTTCAAAGGCGCGCACTTCGATCTGGCGAATACGCTCTCGGCTGACCTCGAATCGTTGGGACAGATCCTCAAGGGTAACGGGGTCTTCGCTCAGGCGGCGCGCGGTCAGAACATCGCGCTCGCGGTCATTCAATGCGTCCATGGCTTCCACCAGCAATTCGCGCCGCAGTTCCAATTCATCGCGTTCGGCATAATCTTCGGCCTGATTGGCGTCCTCATCCTCCAGCCAGTCTTGCCAGCTTGATGCCCCCTCCTCGCTGCCGATGGTGGCGTTCAGTGAACTGTCGCCGCCCGACAGGCGGCGGTTCATGTCGATCACCTCACCCTCGGTCACGTTCAGGTCGCGGGCAATCTGGGCCACGTTTTCGGGCCGCAAATCCCCGTCTTCCAATGCGCCAATCTTGGATTTCGCCTTGCGCAGGTTGAAAAACAGCTTCTTTTGCGCGCTGGTTGTGCCCAGCTTCACCAAGGACCAGGACCGCAGCACATATTCCTGAATGCTGGCCCTGATCCACCACATGGCATAGGTGGCCAGCCGGAACCCCTTGTCAGGGTCAAAGCGTTTGACCGCCTGCATCAGGCCGACATTCGCTTCGGATATGACTTCGGCCTGCGGCAAGCCATAGCCGCGATACCCCATCGCAATTTTCGCGGCCAGCCGCAGATGGCTGGTCACCAGTTTATGCGCGGCGTCCGTGTCCTGATGGTCCACCCAGCGCTTGGCCAGCATGAATTCCTCTTCCGGTTCCAGCATGGGAAACCGGCGGATTTCCTGCATATAACGGTTAAGCCCCTGTTCAGGGCTTGGCGCCGGAAGATTGGCATAGCTGCTCATGGAACATCCCCTTATTGCGACCGAAGGCAGATATGCGTGACACCGCGTGGTTTCAAGCAACCTGCCCGATAATCGTTTCTATCAGGTAAACGCCCCAAGGCGAGGGTTTGACACATTCCTCACCTGGTTGTGTCATTTGATGAGGATTGCAACACGTCCAGCAAGGTGGCGAAATCATCCGGCAAGGGGGCCGCAAATTCCAGCGCGTCACCTGTCACGGGGTGAACAAACCCCAATGTTGCCGCATGCAACGCCTGCCGCCCGAACCCCGCACAGGCCGCAATCGCAGCGTCCGGCAGGGCCTTGGGCGACAATTTGCGCCGCCCCCCCCCATAGACCGGATCGCCCACCAGCGCATGTCCCGCATGTGTCATATGCACCCGTATCTGATGCGTGCGCCCGGTTTCCAGCCAGCATTCCACCAAGGCAAGCTGCGACGGTGCGCCAAAAGACTGCAGCACCCGCGCGCGCGTGACCGCGTGCCGGCCCCCCGACCAGACCACAGCCTGACGCTGCCGGTCGGTGCGGTGGCGCGCAAGCTGACTGGTGATTTTCATGATATTGGCAGATTCGAAACTGACCCCGCGCGCGCCACGCAAACGCGGATCGCCTGCATCGGGGCAGCCATAGACCAGCGCCAGATAGCGCCGGTTCACGCTGTGGCGTTCAAACTGGGCCGCCAGCCCGTGATGGGCGCGGTCGGTTTTCGCCACCACCAGCAAGCCGCTTGTGTCCTTGTCGATCCGGTGCACAATGCCCGGGCGCTTTTCGCCGCCCACCCCCGACAGGCTGTCGCCGCAATGGTGCAACAGCGCATTCACCAGCGTCTGGTCAGGCGACCCGGGCGCGGGGTGAACCACCATGCCCGCAGGTTTGTTGATCACGATCAGGTCATCATCTTCGAACCGCACATCAAGGGTTATGTCCTGCGCCACTGTTTCCACCTCGGCGCCGTGGACGACATGCAACACCAACACATCCCCCTCGGCCACCTGGGCGCGGGGGCTGTCCAGCACCGCACCATCGCGCCGCACTGCGCCATCGGCAATCATGCGCATCAGCCGCGACCGCGACAGCGCCGCTTGCTCTGGCACATCGCGCGCCAAGGCCTTATCAAGGCGCGCAGGCGGGTTCGGCCCGATAATGACCTGCAATTGTGTAAAAGGCGTTTCTGCCATGACCCAGCCCCCGGACATGCCCCCGCCAGAAGGACAATCCCCTGACGTGCGTTTGGTCAAACGACTGGTTGTCGTGTTGACCAGCGTGATGATCCTTGGCGTCATAATCCTCATCGGGCTGGTTGTCACCCAGATAGCCCGCACCCCCGGCCCTGTCGGGTTGCCTGATACGATTTCCCTGCCCGAAGGGGCGCGTGCGGCAGCTGTCACATTGTCGCGCGACTGGGTTATCGTGCTGACCGAGGATCAGTCCTTGCTGGTATTTGACCGGCGCAGTGGCGCGCTGTCCTACCAGACGGGCCTGAAGGACGCGACACCGGAAAACACCACAACAGACTGATTTTATGTGATTATATAAAATGCTGAATGCAAATTCACGGCCCCGAAACAGGCCGCATAATGGCCATAATTACCCCTGCTGTCAGAAACCGATTGTTTCCATTTCAGTCAATTGTGAAAATTAAGACTTCGTTTACAACAAACCCCATACAATTCTGTGTGAGGTGGACCATGTCTTTTTTGAAGAAACTTATTGCGGCCAAAGCTGCAAAAGCTGCAGCGTTCAAGCCCGTCGTCAAACCTGCCCCTGTCAACAAAGTTTGCAACATTGACGCGGCGCGCGAGAATCTGATCCATAAGAAAATCGCGGAACTGGAAGCGAAAGCCGCCAAGCTGGACGCCAAAGCCGACAGCGTGCGCGACCATTATCAGGACAAAGCGGACGGGATTCGCGACCTGTATGAAAAGAAAGCGGATTTCTATTCGTGCAAAGGTGGTCGTCTGGGCGACAAATTCGCCGCAAAATTCAGCGCCCTGGGCGACAAGAAAGCCAGCCTGCTGGAAACCATCGGCGAAAAGAAAGCCTTTGCGCTGGAATGTGCAGCTGACAAGCTGAAAGCGAAAGCTGACCTGCTGCGCGAAAAATTGCAAAAAGACGATGATCCGTCCGATGACGACATGGATGATGATCAAGAGGATGATGTGGTTGATGACGGTGGTGATGACACCACAGAAACCAAACTGCCCGAAGGCACCGACAGCGTGAAATTCTTCCTGAATGTCGAGGATATGGGCCCCGCCGAAACCAACTATTTCCTGACAATTCAAGCGCCCGAAGGCGATGACGACTTCACGCTGGACGACGCCTATGAGCAGGCGCTGGCGTTCCTGTCCGACAATGATCTGCAGCTGAACAGCGTCAATCAGGTGAATATCCAGAACGCTGACGGCGAGAAAATCGCGGAATACAAACTGGTGGATGACCAGTTCGTGAAAGTCGGCGAAGAAATGGACGGCCTGTGGGTCGAAGCCTCCGAAGATGATCTGGCCGCCAGCATCGATGACGAAGAAGAAGAAGACGAATCGCAAGACGCCTGACCGGGGCCTTGACCCCGGCGCGGCCCCTGCCACGCGATACGCAAAATGCGCCCTGTGATGGGCGCATTTTCTATTGGGGACCGCATTTCAAACCCGCAGGTATATCAGGCGTATTCGATTACCGCACGGCTGTTTTGCTTCTTGCTGCAAATCAGAATCGCGTCCAGAAGGCGCGTCTGGGAAATGGGTTTCATCAATGTGCCGTCACACACAGGCTTGCGCTCGCTGCCGAAATCATCGCCGCCCACTTCATCGGAAATCAGAATAATCCTCATATCCGGCAGGGCCTTACGGATGGCCAGACAGAAATTAAGCGCCTTGTGCACGCCCCCCAGATGCTCGACATCGACGATCACGAAATCCAGCGGGATCGCACTGTTCGTCAGCCATTCCAATGCCCGATCGGAATAGGACACCGCCATGATATTGACACGCAGCAGGTCATAGACCCAATTTTGCATATCCTGTGTTTCGTCCGTGAAGCCCATAAACGCCGCAGCAACCCCATCAAAACGCGGGATCGGGGGGATACTCATATCGTTTCCATAATCATACATGAGTGCCATCCTTCACTTAGGGTTGCAGAAGCAAGGTGCCTGGCTGGACCACTTCCATGTTCTGTTTATAACATGTGAATTAACACATTTTCAACCTAAAAGTGTGTGATAAAGCTTTATGTGATGAAACTGAAATAAACCTAAGGTTGTAACGCCTGATGCGAGTATCGTAGAAAATTCGCGGAACCAGCACTGAAGATGCGCGTTACAGCGTACAGTCAACGCGAATGCAGCAAATAAAGCAAGAAAAATATGTGTGAAATAACCCATGGGCCAGACTGGCCACCCCAGTGGAACCCGCTAGAGTTGTGGGTTCTCTATGCGCTGGTTACCGCCCTGACTGAATCAGGTTACGAATTGAATCTAAAAGATATTCTCTCTCTGATTGAGAAAGAGATGACAGAAATCCGTTGACCACAGGCACGCTTGCCCCTGACACGGGCGTATCAGATGACGGGTCGCGCAACCCAAGAAGCACTTCTGGCGGAAGTTCCAGCGCACGCGCCAGCTTGAACACGGTTGAGATTCGCGGGCTTCCGGTGCGCCGTTCTTCGATATCCTTGACGGCGCGGCTATTCAAACCCGCCTTGCGCGACAAAGAAGCAGCGGAAAAGCCGCGCAGCTTCATGTAATGTAAAAGATTCTTACGAAAAACTTCAGATTCGCTTTCCAATTCGGTCATCAAATACTCGTCTTCACAAATGCATGTATCTGTATGTTCTATACCCAGTCGTCGATTAAGAATGAATCGAAATTAGGCAGGACGCACACAAACATCAAGACATGTGTAAAAATGCAATATGATCTTAGACTAAAGTCGTAGACATGCGCCCCCCCCCCGACGACAGGAGGGGGGGGCCAGTGCCGTCTACTGGTCCAGAAAACTGCGCAGCTTGCGCGAGCGCGAGGGGTGTTTGAGCTTGCGCAGCGCCTTCGCTTCGATCTGGCGGATACGTTCGCGCGTGACGCTGAACTGCTGGCCGACTTCTTCCAGCGTGTGGTCGGTATTCATGCCAATCCCGAACCGCATGCGCAAAACCCGTTCTTCACGCGGGGTCAGCGATGACAGAACGCGCGTGGTGGTTTCGCGCAAATTGTCCTGAATGGCCGAATCCAGCGGCAGAAGCGCGTTCTTGTCCTCTATGAAATCGCCAAGCTGGCTGTCTTCTTCATCCCCGATGGGGGTTTCCAGCGAAATCGGCTCTTTGGCGATTTTCATCACCTTGCGCACCTTGTCCAGTGGCATTTGCAGCTTTTCGGCCAGTTCTTCAGACGTGGGTTCACGCCCGATTTCATGCAGCATCTGGCGGCCAGTGCGCACCAGTTTGTTGATGGTTTCGATCATATGCACCGGAATGCGGATGGTGCGCGCCTGATCCGCGATGGACCGCGTGATGGCCTGCCGGATCCACCATGTGGCATAGGTGCTGAACTTATAGCCGCGACGGTATTCAAACTTGTCCACGGCCTTCATCAGGCCAATATTGCCTTCCTGAATAAGATCAAGGAATTGCAGACCGCGATTGGTGTATTTCTTGGCAATCGAAATCACCAGACGCAAGTTCGCCTCGACCATTTCTTTCTTGGCCTGACGGGCTTCCTTTTCACCTTTTTGCACCTGACCGACGATGCGGCGGTATTCCTGAATGTCGACGCCCACATACTGGCCGACCTGCGCCATGTCGTTGCGCAATTCGTCCACTTTGTCGCGCGACCGCTCCATCAGGGCTTGCCAGCCGCGGCCGCCCTTTTCAATCATGCGGTCGCACCATGTGGGGTCCAGTTCCGCGCCGCGATATTCGTCAATGAATTCGCGCCGGTTGATGCGGGCCTGATCGGCCAGTTTCACCATGGCGCTGTCAATCGACATGATGCGCCGGTTGATGCCATACAGCTGGTCAACAAGCGCTTCGATCCGGTTGTTGTGCAGGTGAAGCGAGTTCACCATTTCCACAATCTCGGCGCGCAGTTTCTGGTATTTTTCTTCCTGCACGTCAGAAAACCGCCCTTCTTCCAGAAGGGTGGCGTTCATGCGCTGGTCCTGCATTTCCGACAGCAATTCGAAATCCTGCGCGATCCGGTCCAGCGTTTCCAGGACTCGCGGTTTCAGCGCGCTTTCCATGGCCGCAAGCGACACGTTGGACTGTTCGTCGTCATCTTCATCGTCATCATTGGACGAAATCGGGTTTCCGTCCGCGTCCAGTTCCGGCTCGTTGCTGCGTTCGCGCTTGGGGGCGGCGGCGCTGGCGTCAGGCATGCCTTCGGCCACGGGAATACCTTCTTCTTCGTCAAGCGCATTGCCGAAGGTGGTTTCAAGGTCGATCACATCGCGCAACAGCACATCTTCGTTCAGAAGCTCGTCGCGCCAGATGGTAATGGCCTGAAATGTCAGCGGGCTTTCGCACAAGCCCAGAATCATCGTGTTGCGGCCTGCCTCTATGCGCTTGGCAATTGCAATTTCGCCCTCGCGCGACAGCAGTTCGACAGACCCCATCTCGCGCAGATACATGCGCACAGGGTCATCTGTGCGGTCCAGCGTTTCGCTGCCTGACCCTGACGACACCGCCACTTCGCGCGACCCGCCGGTTTCCACCAACTCACCGCCCTTGGTTTCCGGTTCGTCGCCTTCTTCGTCATCCTCGACAACATTGATACCCATTTCCGACAGCATCGACATAACATCTTCGATCTGTTCAGACGCGACCTGTTCGGGCGGCAGTGATTTGTTCAGCTGCTCATATGTGATGTAGCCACGTTCCTTGGCCTGCGCGATCATACGTTTGATCGAGGCCTGGCTGACAATCTGCCCGCCTTCGCTATCCTGATCATCGGGTCTGGTGTCGTCGGTATCTTTGGCGGCCATGAAAGCTCCCGAAAAACTAAGGCGAGGCATGCTAAACTGCGAATCGATTCGACGAATCACACATTGCCTGCGCGGACTGTTCTTCATGTAGGGAAAAGAAACCCGATTTTCCAGTTCCCAACCGCATTTTGACCGGCCAAACCGTGCGCATCTGCAACGATTCGGTCACTTTTTCTGTTTAATCCAGACTTGTGATTCGATGAACTGGCTCAACTGCCCGGAAAGTGCGGCGCGATCCTCGCCCAGATCGGCGGAATCCGACAGGCTTGATCGTTCCGAACGGTTGCGCAATTCCGCCGCCTGTTTCAGGCGCCATGTCAGCCCCTCATCGGGCAGATGGGCCAGATCCTCGACTGCGTCGCGCAATTCGGCATCAGCGCCGCGACGCGACAACAGCTTGGCGAATTCCTCGCGCAGGCACAGGCGCGCAAGGTCAATGTCATCATTGCGCACGGGCGGCGCAATGCGCACATGGCCCAATTCCATCAGCGCGGACACGTTTTCGGGGTCAGGGGCCGGATTTCCCGACAGCAAGGCGCTGCGCAACCCGTTATTGCGCGCATCGCGCATATCCGCGCGTTCCAGATCGGCCTCGAATTCGCGCACAAGGCTGCGGTGGCGCAACAAGATGGCCAGAATGATCTCCTCGCGCATTTTTTCTGCAATTGCAGTGCCTTCGCCACTGGCCAGAAGCGTGTTGCGCGTGGCGGCCAGCGCGGTTGCGGGGGGCGGTTGCCATTTGCCGCCTGCCCGCCATGGGCCGCGTTTGGGCTGGCCTGCTGCGCGGAAAATCCCCGCGCGCAGGGTTTTCAGTTCCTCGGCATAATGGGCGCGCAGGTTTTGATCGGCAATTTTGCCCAGCGCGGTGCGCAGGCGTTTGTCCAATGCCGCGCGGCGTTCGGGGCTGTCGAACACCTGCGCTTCGGTTTCGCGCTGCCACAGCAACCGCACCAGCGGCACCGCGCCGTCAATCAATTTGCGCATGGCCCCCGCGCCGCCGCTGCGCAACACATCATCAGGGTCCATTTTTTCGGGCAGCAGGCAGAACCGCAGCGATTGTTCGGCACTTAACAACGGCAAAGCAAGGTCCATCAGCCGGTAGCCCGCCTGCAACCCCGCCCTGTCCCCGTCAAGGGCAATGACGGGTTCGGGGGCAAGGCGCCAGATCATGCGCAACTGGTCTTCGGTTATGGCCGTGCCAAGCGGGGCCACAGCCGCATCGAACCCCGCCTGCACAAGGGCAATGACATCCATATATCCTTCGGCCACGATCAGCGGGTGGTCCTTGCCCACCGCCGCACGCGCAGGGCCTGCATTATACAGCGACCGCCCCTTGTCAAACAGCAGGGTTTCAGGGGAATTGAGGTATTTGGCGCGGGCCTCAGGGTCCATGGACCGCCCGCCAAACGCTATGCACCGCCCGCGCATGTCCCGAATGGGAAAGATGATACGCCCGCGGAACCGGTCATAGGGCGCGCCGCCACCCTCAGGGCGCGCGGCCAGTCCGGCATCGATAATCTTGTCAGGGGCCACGCCCGCCCCCGTCAGATGCGCCCACACCCCCTGTCGCGCGTCGGGGGCGAACCCAATCTCGAACCGGTCCAGCGCCTGCGCATTCAGGCCACGGCCGGCCAGATAATCGCGCGCGCTTGCGGCGGCATTGGTGTTCAGTTGCAGCCGGAAATAGCGCACGGCCTGTTCCGTCACCTGCGCCAGCTCTGACAGCCTGTCGGCCTTTTGGGCGGCTTTCGGGTCGCGGGCGGGCAGTGTCATTCCCGCTTCGCGCGCCAACACCTCGACCGCTTCCATGAATTCCATGTTTTCGGTTTCACACAGGAATTTCAGCGTGTCCCCTTTGGCATGGCAGCCAAAGCAGTAGTAAAACCCCTTGCGGTCATCCACATGAAAAGACGCGGATTTTTCCTGATGAAATGGACAGGGTGCCCAAAAATCACCCTTGGCCTGATTGGATTTGCGCATGTCCCATGTCACTTTGCGCCCGACCACCGAGGAGATCGAGACACGATTGCGCAGTTCATCAAGAAAACCGGGGGGCAGACTCATGACGGGTATAATGGCAGATCACGCAGCTTTGTTGAAGGGATGATACGCCTTTGCGCTATGTGTTGAAACCGAAACAGGTGTTGCGACGTATATTGCACAAACCACAGGAGGATGGCCATGTTCGGCAGACGCGGATTCATGATTGCAACAGCAGCGGCCCTTTCGGGGCGGGCGCTTGGCGCACAAGAGCAGCGCTTCGCGCTGACCCTGACCCCTGAGGAGTGGCGCGCGCGCCTGACACCGGCACAATATGCCGTGCTGCGCGACCACGCCACCGAAGAAGCATTCAGCAACAGGTTGCTGGGCGAACGGTCCCCCTTGCTGAATGAGAAACGCGCGGGCACCTATAATTGCGCGGGCTGCGGGCAGGCGCTGTATCGGTCGGAAACGAAATATGACAGCCGCACCGGCTGGCCCAGTTTCTGGGATGTGATGGACGGCGCGACCGGCACACAGGTTGACCGATCCTTGTTTTTCATGGTCCGCACCGAGGAACATTGCAGCAATTGCGGCGGGCATCTGGGCCATATTTTTGACGATGGGCCCGCACCCACAGGGCGGCGGCATTGTATCAACGGGCTGGCCATGACATTTACCCCCGATGAAACAGGTGTTGTTGAAGGACTTCCCGTAAGTGCTTAATATCGTTAAAAACCTTTTGCAATCATTGACCGCCGGGGCGGACCGGCCCGCGCCCAGCATCCCTGATGGCAAACACGCCCTTGCCGCGCTTCTGGTGCGCGCAGCCCGCGCAAGCGAGGTGTATGACGACCGCCAGATCGCGCAAATCGATGCAATTCTGGCGCGCCGTTTCACCATGTCCCTGCAAGAGGCCGATGCGCTGCGCCTGCGCGGCGCAGCGCTTGAAGCGCGCGCAGGCGACACTGTGCATCTGACACGCCCCATCAAGGACCTTGTTGCGCTGGAGGACCGCCCTGCCCTGTTGGAGGATTTGTGGCGCGTCATTCTGGCCGACGGGGGCCGCCATGACAACGAAGACGGGCTGATGCGTCTTGTGTCAAACCTGCTGGGGCTGGCCGACAGGCAATCCGCCTTCGCGCGCCAATATGTCATGACGCGCGAAAACGCCCTGCAGCCAGATCACAGCCCCTTGGCGCGGTAACTGGCCGCAACCCGTTCGATGGCCACAATAAAGGCGGCGGTGCGCAAATCCTTGACGTCGGGGCGTTCATGCCAGACCTTGGAAATGGACTGATAGGCCGTGCGCATCGTATCATCCAGCCCCGACCGGACCAGTTGCAATTCATCGGCACCTTGCAGGTAGCGGCGCTTGAAATCAGGGGCCAGTTCCCAGCCCAGTTGCCGGTCCGCAGACAGGCGTTCCAGTTCCTGCACCAGCAACAGCGCATGCGCTTCTTCGTTGCGCCGCTGCATGCGGCCAAAGCGGATATGGCTTAGGTTCTTGACCCATTCGAAATAGGACACAGTCACCCCGCCAGCATTGGCGTAAAGATCGGGGATGATGACAATTTCCTTTTCGCGCAGAATCTCGTCCGCGCCTGCCGTGATCGGGCCATTGGCCGCTTCGATGATCAGCGGCGCGCGAATGCGCGCGGCGTTATTGATGTTGATCACCCCTTCCAGCGCCGCCGGAATCAGGATGTCGCAATCCGCTTCCAGCACGCTGGCACCATCGGCAACGAACTCCGCGCCCTCGAACCCTTTGACGCCGCCGTTGCGGGCAATCCAGTCGCGCACCGCGTCAGGGTCCAGCCCCGACGGGTTCACAATGGCGCCGTCACGTTCGATAATGCCCACGATCAGCGCATCATCTTCGTCGCGCAGGAATTTTGCCGCGTGATACCCCACATTCCCCAAGCCCTGCACAATGATACGCTTGCCCGACAGGCCCGCACTTAGCCCTGTGACCTTCACATCATCAGGGTGGCGGAAGAATTCGCGCAGCGCATATTGCACGCCCCGCCCCGTCGCCTCTACCCGGCCCTTGATGCCGCCTGCATTCAACGGCTTGCCGGTCACGCAGGCGCGCGCATTGATGTCAGTTGTGTTCATGCGCGCATATTGATCGGCAATCCACGCCATTTCACGTTCGCCCGTGCCCATATCGGGGGCGGGCACGTTCTGGGCGGGGTGGATCAGGTCGCGCTTGGCCAGTTCATAGGCAAAGCGGCGGGTGATCTGTTCCAGTTCATGTTCTTCATATTTGCGCGGGTCAATGCACAAGCCCCCCTTGGCCCCGCCAAAGGGCGTTTCGACCAGCGCACATTTATAGGTCATCAGCGCGGCCAGGGCCTCAACCTCGTTCTGGTGGACTTCGGGCGCGTAGCGGATGCCGCCCTTGACGGGTTCCATATGTTCGGAATGCACGGCGCGGTAGCCCACAAAAGTTTCGATCTTGCCGCGCAACCGCACACCGAAACGCACTGTATAGGTGGAATTGCAAATCTGGATTTTCTCGGCCAGTCCGGGGGGCAGGTCCAGATGCGCCACTGCGCGGCGGAACATCAAATCCACATTTTCACGAAAGCCCGGTTCCTTGACGTCCAGCATGGTCATGCTCTCCTTAGCATCTGCGCAGGCCGCGCTGCGCCGGTTTTCAGCAACGATAACACGTTAAAATGATTAAGAAACACGAAACGCCCCAAACTTGCGCAAAAAACAGGCAATTTTGAATCACGATACCGCGTTCAGGCGCCCACGGATTTGCGCACCATATCCCAATAGATATCTTCCACCCGCGACAGGCTTAGCCTGCCCCCTTCACGATACCATGTATTCACCCCTGTCAACATGGCGATCACCGCATAGGTGGCCAGCTTGATATCGGGCAAACGAAACACCCCGGCGCCATGGCCGCGTTGCAGCACATCTTGCAGCCGCGCCTCATAGTTGCGGCGCATCGCTTCGATCCGCGTGAAATTCTCGCCCTCCAGATTGCGCAATTCCATATAGGCAATGAACACCGCGTCACTGCGGGCAGAATGAAACCGGATATGGAACCGCGTGAACTGTTCCAGCGCGGCCAGCGGGTCGGGGCAGTCGGGCAATGCCGCATGGCTTTGCAGCAAATCCGCCATATGGTCATGCATCATATCATACAGCAGGCTTTGCTTGTCAGGCGTATACATATACAGCGCGCCCGCCTGCACCCCCACTTCGGCCGCGATCTGGCGCATGGACACGGCCGCATAGCCGTGGCGGGCAAACAGGCGTTGCGCGGCCGCGCGAATGCGCGGGCCGGTCACTTCTGCCGAGGAATTCTTCTTGCGGGCCATGCGCTGGTTTTGGCCCCAAACCCCGCCAAAGTGCAAGCGCAACTGTCGCCCCGCAGGCGCGTCTGTCACATCGGGGCCTTGCACCGGGCCGGGAAACGACGCATTCTGTGACGGGCAGTGTATGGGCGGCAATTTATGGCGACGTATCGGTTTGAACGCAAAGTCAGGGGCAGTTTCGCGCTGGTGCTGGTGCTGGGTGTGGCGGGCTGCGCCACAGGGCCGGATATGCCCGCGCGCCCCCCGCAAGCCGGCGGTCCCGCGCCTGCGCTGTTGCCTATAACCGAGGTTCTGCGCCAGACAGAAGACGGGCCAAATGCCACGCTTCTGACCGCCACAGCCCCCGACGACCGCGCAAATGCCCTGCGCGCCCGCGCCGCACGGCTGCGCGGCCCCGTGATTGCAGGACCGCAAGGCGAAAGCATGCGCGCAGCAGGTGCCGCGCTGCGCTAGGGCATGTCGCGCACAACTGGGACCCGGTTTTTGCACCAAAAGACATGCGACACCATAAGGTTAGAGTGGGTCGCGTGAATGCGAATGAACGCGGCACGCGCTAGCCCACATGCGTCATCTGCGCGTCCACAATCTGGCGCTGCTCGGGGGTCAGGGCGTCAATATGCACAACAGCCGTATGAATGGCGAAAACCACCGCGCGGCTTTCGGGCAGGCGCGACAAAACCTGCCGTTCGGACCGGATATACACCCCGTCCCTGCGCTTGTCCTTGGGGGCGAATTCGCGGCGCGGCTGGTACAATGCGGGGTTTTCATAGCGCAGCAGATTGGCCCGCCACAGCGGCTGTTCGGGGCGTATCATGTCAAACATGCGCTGCACCCTTGCGCCCATCTGCGCATCATAGCTGTCCACCGGCGCATGAATGCGCCCCAACGCGCGCCCCAGCTTGTCGGCCAGTGTCCAACTGGAGGGGAAGCACAGCACCGCGCCGGTCAGCACATGTTCATCCCCATCGCGCGGTTTTTGCAGGATGCAGAAATCCGCCTGCAGCAAATGTCCCAATGACCATAGCGGGCGCGCGGGGTCGGGCACAAAGCGCAGCCCGTCCGGGCGCTGGAAACCGCCCCCTTTCGCGCTGAACCCATATTGCGGCAAATGCGCCAGAACAAGGTCGAGAAGTTCGCGCGCCGCATCGCTTGCGCAGGGCAGACATGCCAGCACGTCACCTTCCTGCGTGGCCAGAAGGCGTGCGCGTTCGGCCATTTGCGCGCCATAGGCGTCATCGACAAACAACCACTCATCTGGCGCAAGCGGCATAACACCGGGCAATTTGCGCGCCGCTGGCTGCATCCATGGGGCATAGGGCAGGTGTGATTGCAAAATCGCCATACGGAACCTTCAGCGCAAATCAGGGGCGACCCCTGCGCCTGCAGTAGAATTCAGAACTGCGCGATTTTCAAACACAAAAGGGGGCGCGACCGCCCCCTTTTGACTATCGTGTTGTGCGATGCTGCACCCCTATTGCGGCGTCAACCCGCGCATCCGCTCGCCCCGGCGGCGCAGCAATTCCACCACTGTCAGCAGCGCAATTGACACCATGACCAGAATGGTCGCCACCGCCAGAATGGTGGGGCTGATATCTTCGCGGATACCCGACCACATTTCGCGCGGAATGGTGCGCTGTTCCACACCGGCCACAAACAGCACCACGACAATTTCATCAAATGACGTGATAAAGGCAAACAAGGCGCCCGAAATCACCCCCGGCAGGATCAGCGGCATGGTGATCTTGAAGAAGGTGCGCGTGGGCGACGCCCCCAGATTGGCCGCGGCGCGCGTCAGCGAATGGTCAAACCCCACCAATGTGGCTGTCACCGTGATGACCACAAAAGGCGTGCCAAGCGCCGCATGCGCCAGCACAACCCCCAGATAGGTTTGCGCGATATTGATGCTGGAAAAGAAGAAGAACATCCCCGCCGCCGAAATGATCAGTGGCACAATCATGGGGGAAATCAGAATACCCATGATCAACCCCTTCGCGGGCATTTCGGCGCGTGACAACCCCAGCGCCGCCAGCGTGCCCAGAAAGGTGGACACCAACGTGGCCGCAATCCCGATCCCGAAGGAATTGCGAATGGACCGCATCCAGCTGTCAGACCCCAGAAAATCCTGATACCAGCGCAGCGAGTACCCTTCGGGGTTCAACGTCAGCATTTCGCGCGTGAAGGTGAAATAGGGCTGCGCGTTGAAACTTAGCGGGATCATGATCAGGATCGGCGCCAGCAGGAAAAAGAAGATCGCAAAGCAGATCACCCGGAACCCGTAATGCCACAGCTTGTCCTTGGTGGTGTAATATGCGGGAAGTGCCATGTCGTTGCCCCCTTACCCAAGTTTCAGACTGTCAGCGCCGACAAGCCGGTTATACAACCAATACAGCACCAGAACGCCCACAAGAAGCATGCTGCCCAACGCCGCCGCCAGACCCCAGTTCAGGGATTGCTGGATATGGCGCGCGATTTCATTGGAAATCATCCGCCCCGACTGCCCGCCCACAAGCGCGGGCGTGATGTAATACCCGATGGAAATGATGAACACCAACACCCCCCCTGCCCCGATGCCGGGCAAGGTTTGCGGGAAATACACACGGCGGAACGCGGTCCAGGGTGTGGCCCCCAGACTTTTGGCAGCGCGCGTGTAACTGACGGGAATGGTGCGCATGACGGAATAGAGCGGCAACACCATGAAGGGCAGCAAAATATGCGTCATGGCAATAATGGTGCCGGTCTGGTTATAGATCATGCTTATTCGGTTTTCATCCGATATCAGCCCGATATTGACCAACAATTCATTGATGACGCCTTGTTGCTGCAACAACACAATCCACGCAGAGGTGCGCACCAGAAGCGATGTCCAGAACGGCAGCAACACCGCAATCATCAGCAAATTGGCGTAGCGCATGGGCAGGTTTGCCAGGAAATAGGCAATCGGAAACCCAAGCGCAAAGGTCATGAAGGTGATGGCCAGACTAAGCCCCAATGTGCGCCCGAACAGCGACACATAGATGCGCCGGTTTTCGTCGCGTTGAACGATATTGCCGGCCTCGTCATATTCGCGGTCCAGCGCTGCAACATAATAGGATGCCGTCAGCGGACGCCCTTCGCGCTGGATGATGCGCCACAATTCCGGCTGCCCCCACAGGCGATGGGCGTCTATGAAGGCCTCGGCATAGGGGGCCTCAAAATCTTCTACAGCGCGGGCAGTGCGCGAAATGGCACTGCGCGCGGCGCTTAGCTCATAATTCAGCCGTATGCCCAGCGGGCCAATGGCCTGTTCCCGGCGCGGGCGGTCCAGATCTTCCATCATGTCCGCATGCAGCGCGGCAAAAACGGGTTCATCCGGTATGCCCTGCCTGTCCCAGCGCTCCAGCGCTTGCAGGGTGCGCGGCAATGCATTGACAATCTGGGGGTTGTCCACCGACCGCCACATCATCTGTGCAATGGGGAATGCAAAGAAAATCAGGATGAAGGCAAGAAGCGGCGCCACCAAGGCCAGCGCGGTCAATTTGCGGCGGCGGTTCGCGCGTTCCAGCGCCCTGCGAAGGGGGGTGCCATCAGCGGTCACCAGTTTTTCGCGGCGGGCAGGCGAAGGGTTTGTCGCATCGGCCTGAGACATAGGTAATTCCCTTGCAGCAAAGGCAGGATAGTCCGGTCAGTCACGAATGACCGGGCGCGCGCGATGGCGCGCCCGGTTTGATCAGGCTGCGGGATTACTGCAGCATCCAGTTTGCAAAACGCTCGCGCATTTCATCGCCGTAATCGACCCAGAAATCGTTATCCAGAACGATTGGCGCAAAGTAGTTGTCCGGGTTGGTGGGCATATGCGGTGCCATTTCGATACCCAGATCGGCATGTGTGCTGACCAGCGGTGCCGATGACGCACGGGCAGGACCATAGCTGATGAATTTCGCCTGATCGGCCAGGCGCTGCGTGTCAGTCGCCCAATACAGGTATTCCATCACCAGATCGACATTCGGACCATCGGCGGGCACGACCCAGCCATCCCATTCGACAACCTGACCATCCCAGATGATGTCCGCATCCATGCCTTCCACTTCGATGGCTTCGAACATCCGGCCGTTATAGCCGGTGGCAAAGGCAACTTCGCCATCCGCCAGCAATTGCGGGGCCTGCGCGCCTTCGGTCCAGAAGATGATGTGCTCTTTGATGGTGTCAAGCTTCGCAAAGGCGCGGTCCACACCTTCAGGTGTTCTCAGGACATCATAGATATCCTCGGGGGCCACGCCATCGGCATACAGCGCCCATTCCATGTTCGTGCCCGGACGGTCCTGCAGCGCGCGGCGGCCAGGGAAGTTTTCGACATCGAACATGTCAGCAATGCTGCTGGGCTGCGCGTCATCAGGGAAGGCCCCCGGACGATAGGTCAGAACGGTGGAATACACGATCTGCGGAATGAAGCATTCCCCAAGGCTGCCGGGCAGGAAATCTTCGCTGGCGGGGGTGCCATCGGGCGCGGGGGCCAGCATTGCGTCAGGGTCGATCTGCATGATGATCCCTTCGTCACAGGCAAGCTGTGCATCCGATGGCAGCATGTCGACCAGATCCCATGTGACATTGCCCGCCTGCGATTGGGCGCGCAGACCGGCAAGCGCATTCGCGGACCCGTCATCATTGTTGATTGTGACATGGGGGTTCATTTCCATGAACGGGTCATGATAGGCGCGTTGCTGGCTGGCGGTATAGGCCCCGCCCCATGATACGATGGTCAGCGAAACCGGGTCTTGGGCAGCCGCACTTAGCGCCAGAACACTGGCCGCGGCACTTAGACCGAACAGTTTTTTCGTCGATGACATAGATAACCTCCTTGGTTGGTTTATTGCGTCAGACAGCGCCTGACGTGTTTCAAGCTGTCCCGTCCCCGGTCCATGCAAGTGTTGGTCGCGCGCTGCCCTCAGGCGTGGTCAAGCGCACGACAATCTGTCGGCATCCAGCCGATTTCGATCATATCGCCCGGCTTGTGGCGCACCTGATCGGGTGCGTTGCGGGTCTTCATGATGAAATTCTCATTGCCCGCGACCTTCAGGCGGGTGCGGAACACGTCACCCATATAGATGAATTCCTTCACCTCGGCCTTGATGGTGTGGGCTTCGGGGTCCAGCCGGTCCTTGTTGGCTTCGACCCGTTCGGGGCGAATGGACACGGTGGTTCTGTCGCCAACTTTGGTGACATTGACGGGCTTGGCGTCAATCACCTCGCCACCGTCCAGTTCCACGATGCAGGTTTCGCCCTTAATCTCTTTAACAACGCCGTCCAACGTATTGTTTTCGCCAATGAATTGCGCAACAAAGCTGTTGCAGGGCGCTTCATACAGCACATCTGGCGGGTCAAGCTGCTGGATACGCCCGTCATCGAATACGGCCACATTGTCGGACATGGTCAGGGCTTCGGTCTGGTCATGGGTGACATAGACCGTAGTGATGCCCAATTCATGCGCAAGGCGTGTGATTTCAAACTGCATATGTTCGCGCAATTGCTTGTCCAGCGCGCCCAGCGGTTCATCCATCAGCACCAGTTCGGGTTCAAACACCAACGCGCGGGCCAGCGCGATGCGCTGCTGCTGCCCGCCTGAAAGCTGCGCGGGCCTGCGGTTGGCAAACGCACCCATCTGCACCATGTCCAGCGCCCGCATGATTTTCTTTTCGCGCTCGGACTTGCCCAGCCCGCGCACTTCCAGCGGGAAGGACAGGTTTTCCCCCACCGTCATATGCGGGAACAAGGCATAATTCTGAAACACCATTCCAATGCCGCGCTTATGCGGCGGCACGGAATTGATTGGGCTTCCATCCAGCAAAATCTCGCCATGTGTGGCCGTTTCAAACCCTGCCAGCATCATCAGGCAGGTTGTCTTTCCCGACCCCGACGGGCCAAGCATGGTCAAAAACTCCCCCCGCCCAACAGACAGGTTCAGGTCCTTGACCACCAATGTCTCGCCATCATAGCTTTTCTGGACGCCATCAAATACGACAAATCCGTCGCGCTTTTCAGATGCGCTCACGCTGATCTCCCCGTGTGTCGGCGGTATTCCGCTCTTTTCATGACACCAGTAAAACCAACGAACCCCTATATTGCAACCTGTAAGTCGGCAAGCATGGCGATTAGCCCCAACTTCAGTAGTATTTCCGGCCAATTGCGCCACTACAAGGCAGATAGGCTGCAAAAAACAGGCTTTGCGCGCAATATGACCGCCAAGGAAAACGGAAATTCATCAGACAGACTACAATCTGACAGGCTCAAAACGCTTCAAATCGGAAAAAATGGTGCGGTCGAGAAGACTCGAACTTCCACGGGAGTTACCCCACAGCGACCTCAACGCTGCGCGTCTACCAATTCCGCCACGACCGCACATGACTTGGTGGCGCGGTATTAGCTGGTCAACCGGCACTTGTGAAGGGGGAAAACGCGCCAAACTTACGAAACCGCCAACAAGCTGCCGGGACCAAACGACAACGGGCGCGCGGGGGAATGCGCGCCCGTCACTTTGGCCAGCGGGTTATGCCCGA
The DNA here is from genome assembly GCF_052379845.1 of Roseinatronobacter sp. NSM. Classification (NCBI taxonomy): domain Bacteria; kingdom Pseudomonadati; phylum Pseudomonadota; class Alphaproteobacteria; order Rhodobacterales; family Paracoccaceae; genus Roseinatronobacter; species Roseinatronobacter sp. NSM. Next base: position 49,520 of record NZ_JBQTCF010000011.1, read on the forward strand.
TCACTGTTTTGGAAGGGCGAAGACCGGCACGGCTGCTTGCGGGGTGGCGGTATCTTGTGGCGTGGCCTGACCGAAGACCGCATCGCGCAGCAGGCTGTCACGTTCGGGCTGCAGCGGCGCGAAGACAGCGCGTTTGGCAGGGTCAAACCCCAGTTCATACCATGCCAGCGCCAGATCATCGCGCTTGACAGTGCCAAAGCCCTGCATCAGGTGGTGGCCCATCAATTCGCCATAGGCACGCTCACCCAGTGTGGCCAGCAAAAGCGCCGCGCCCACGGCCACATCCATATTGTCCTGACGATACCCCACGGCCAGACAAATGCGCGCTGTATCGGTCAGTTGTTGCGGACTCATGCCGGTTTGCAGCACGAACGCACTGACCCCGCGCATCACCTCGTCTTGCGGCTGAACGGACAACGCCGAAACAAAAGGCTGCAGCGATGGCGCAAACGCCAGACATTGTTCTGCAATCTGCGCCGCGCTGACGCCTTGCACCTGCGCGATCAATTCCTCGCCATCGGCCATGGCATAGGTGCGCGCAAGGCAGAATTGTTCGTTCAGCACTTGCGCGGGGTCGGTCATGGTGTCGCGCGTAGTGAACCCGCCATTGGCATTTGTCAGCAGGTTCACACGGTCGCAATGCGATGCAAGCGACCGCACGGCCTGTGCGCCACCCCCAAAGAAATTGGGCAGGCCCGGCGCGGCGGCGGGTGTGGACGCGCCTGCGTCCGGGTTGCGCGCGGCAGGTTGCGCCGATGGGACCGACAGCGCCACTTCGGTGGTGGGGGCCGGCGCAACAGGCGCGGCAGGTTGCGGCGCGGCCACCGTGACCGGCGCTTGCGTGGCACCCAGTTCGCAGGTTCCGCGCGTGCACGAGAACATTGCGGGGGTCACATTGAACGCCTGAAAATCGTTGCGCACATACCCTTCGGGGGTGGACACGAACACTTGCACTGTGCAGGCCTGCGCACTGCACCAGAACGCGCTACCCGTCACCGAGGTGTCAAGAATGTAATCTGTGCGCCCGTCCCCGTTCATGTCCGCAAGCTGGATGAAGCCCGCGCGCTGGACAAGCTGCATCGCGCTGGGATCGGAGGAGGCCGCGATTTCATCCACCGCGCTGGCCACTGCTGCGGGCAGGCCGTAATTTCCTGCACTTTGGGCCGGGCTGCGGCCCGACATTTCGTCGCGCACCACCATGACCAAACCGCGCAAACCATTGGGGTGGCTGGACACCGTCTGCGCCACCTGCGGGCCGCCGGAAATGGCGCGCTGATGCGCGGTCAACAGGATGTTGCGTTCAAATTCCGACAACTGGCCGGTTCCCGCGAAGCCCAGAAACACCTGATATTCCGAAATCCCCGCGCGCGAACGTGGCCCGATGGCCCCGTCCGGCGTGCCGACATTCCAGCCAAAATGGTTCAGCGCAGTCTGCACGGAACGGTTCTGTTCGCGTTGGGCCGTGTTCACCGCCGGGCGCGGGGCAGTGCGCTGGGGCTGCGCGCGCTGCTGGCGGTTGCGCTGGTCGTTGGCAATCGCACCCCCGATAATACCGCCAATAATACCGCCGACAATGCCTTCTTGCGCATGCGCCTGCTGCACCGGCGCAGCCGCAACGCTGATGGACAGCGCAACGATTAAACTGTATCTGACACCCATTGGAATGCTCCTGCTTCAAATAACGTCACTTCACTTTAGCGCGAGCTTTCCGTCAGGCCCATCTTTTTTTGCAGCAAATGCAAGAGGACCGCATGACCAGTTCCACTGTTGAATGGCGCACCCTGCCCGGCCTTGCGGATTACGCCCGGACGCTGCGCGCCATGGAAGACCGTGTTGCCCAAATCGCGGCAGGCACAGCGCCCGAAGGCGTGTGGCTGCTGGAACACCCGCCCCTGTATACTGCAGGCACCAGCGCCCGCCCCCAGGACCTGACTGCACCAGACAGGTTTCCGGTGTTCAATGCAGGGCGCGGCGGGCAATATACATATCATGGCCCCGGCCAGCGGGTGGCCTATGCGATGCTGGACCTGAACCGGCGCGGGCGCGACGTGCGCTGTTTTGTCCACCAGATGGAAAGCTGGGTCATCACCACACTGGACCAGTTCGGCATTCGCGGCGAACGGCGCGCGGGGCGTGTGGGCGTATGGGTGACCCGCCCCGACAAGGCCCCCAATCCCGACGGCACCCTGCGCGAAGACAAGATTGCCGCCATCGGGATCAAACTGCGCCGCTGGGTCAGCTTTCACGGGTTGTCCATCAATGTGGAACCCGATCTGGGCCATTTCGACGGAATCATCCCCTGCGGCATCCGTGATCACGGGGTCACATCGCTGGTTGATCTTGGCCTGCCGGTCACGCTGGAAGATGTGGATGTGGCGCTGCAACAGTCTTTCGTGCAGGTGTTTGGCGATACATCCCTGAAATGTCGCTGATTCGGCGCGGCAACATGTCACAGGCCCATTGATCCAGATCAAAAAATCCCGGAATTGCGACATATTGACGTTGCCCAAAGGCATGTCACATTCTAAAACCATCATATACCGCTTGCGCGCGGTCGGGACTGTCTGACTGCGCATGATCGGCACACATGCGGGCGGGGTTTTCTTCCCGCTTACGAAGGAAAGCAGTCGCGGACAACGCGACAGGAACCGGGAACTGGAGTAGCCAATGGCCGACGCAGCCACCCATGATCACGGGCATGAAGACACCCGCGGGTTCTTCACCCGTTGGTTCATGTCTACGAATCATAAAGATATCGGGATCTTGTATCTCTTTACCGCCGGTATAGTCGGCTTCATCGCGGTCGCTTTTTCGATCTATATGCGCATGGAGTTGATGGAACCCGGCGTCCAATACATGTGCATGGAAGGTGCAAGCTTCACCGCGCAGACGGACTGCACCCCCAATGGCCATATCTGGAACGTGCTGATCACTGCACATGGCATCCTGATGATGTTCTTCGTGCTGATTCCGGCGTTGTTTGGCGGTTTCGGCAATTACTTCATGCCGCTGCATATCGGGGCACCGGACATGGCGTTTCCGCGCCTGAACAACCTGAGCTACTGGTTGTTCGTTGCCGGGTCCGCACTCGCGGTCGCATCGGTCCTGTCGCCGGGCGGCAACGGGCAGTTGGGGTCGGGCGTGGGCTGGGTTCTGTATCCGCCGCTGTCCACCAATGAAGCGGGCTATTCCATGGACCTTGCGATTTTCGCGGTCCATGTGTCGGGCGCATCCTCCATTCTGGGGGCGATCAACATCATCACCACATTCCTGAACATGCGCGCACCGGGGATGACCTTGTTCAAGGTGCCGCTGTTTGCATGGTCCATCTTCATCACGGCATGGATGATTTTGCTGGCGCTGCCGGTGTTGGCCGGTGCCATTACCATGTTGCTGACCGACCGGAATTTCGGCACCACCTTCTTTGACCCATCGGGCGGTGGTGACCCTATTCTGTATCAGCATATCCTGTGGTTCTTTGGCCACCCGGAAGTGTATATCATCATCATTCCCGGCTTCGGCATCATCAGCCATGTGATTGCAACCTTCTCGCGCAAGCCGATCTTTGGCTATATGCCGATGGTCTGGGCGATGATTGCGATCGCGGTTCTGGGCTTCATCGTCTGGGCACACCATATGTATACAGTGGGCATGTCGCTGACGCAGCAGACCTATTTCATGATGGCCACAATGGTGATTGCGGTGCCCACCGGCATCAAGATCTTCAGCTGGATTGCCACCATGTGGCGCGGGTCAGTGTCGTTTGAAACGCCCATGCTGTGGGCCTTTGGCTTCCTGTTCCTGTTCACCGTGGGCGGGGTGACAGGGCTGGTTCTGTCACAGGCGCCAATCGACCGCATCTACCATGATACCTACTATGTTGTGGCGCATTTCCATTATGTGATGTCGCTGGGGGCGGTGTTCGCGCTGTTTGCGGGCATCTATTTCTGGATGGGCAAAATGTCGGGGCGGCAATACCCCGAATGGGCCGGCAAGCTGCATTTCTGGGCAATGTTCATCGGTGCGAACATCACGTTCTTCCCACAGCATTTCCTGGGCCGACAGGGCATGCCACGCCGCTATATCGACTATCCTGAAGCTTATGCGCTGTGGAACTATATCAGTTCCATCGGGGCGTTCATCAGCTTCGCGTCGTTCCTGTTCTTCATCGGGATCGTGGTCTACACGCTGAAATATGGCCGCCGCATCACCGAAAAGAACTACTGGAACGAGCATGCGGACACGCTGGAATGGACCCTGCCCTCGCCCCCGCCCGAGCATACGTTCGAGCAGCTTCCAAAGCGGGCGGACTGGGACAAGCAACCCGCGCATTAACGCAGCATAAACCATGCCAGCATCATGGACGATAACACCAAAGGCCCCGGGCACTGCCCCCGGGGCCTTTGGCTTGTCCACAACAGGGTCAGCGCATTACAGGCTGGACCTTCGGCCCAACATCTCTATGGGCAATCGCGGGTTTGTTCGCGTCATCAGCCTAAGCGCGCTGTTTCTGGCGCTGCCTTTGATCGGGGTTTTGGGCACGCCGGTTTTATGGGGGTTGCTGCCGTTTCTGGGGCTGGCCTTGTGGGCGCTGTGGTATGCGCTGATGCGCAACCGCACGGACCGCGAGGCGCTGCGCGAAGTCCTGCACCTGACCCGAGAGCAGATCGAACTGACCCATATTCCCCCCCGCACCCCACCGCAAACTTGGCAGGCCAACCCGTTCTGGGTGCAGCTGTCGCTTAAGGAAAAGGGCGGTCCGGTGGAAAATTACCTGACCTTGCGCGGTGCGGGGCGTGAAGTGGAACTGGGGCGTTTCCTTAGCCCGGAAGAACGCGCAATATTGCATGACGACCTGTCACGCGCCTTGCGTCATTTGCGCTAGGACGAGCAGACCGGGCCGGATGGGCATTTGTCTGGATCTGGCCTGAAACTGTCCCTCGCACATGGATAAAGCCCGCGCTATCGGCGGGCCGGGGTCTGCCGATCCGGCGTTATAGGGATGCAGTTTATCCACGCGGCATATTCCTGACTTCAAGCGCTTGGCACGCCTTCAGGTCATCGGCAGGCCGCGGGACGGCCCGCCGATGGCGCGGCGGGCTACGCCCTTGATTCCGCGCCTTGGGACATTCCCAATCTCCGCAAAAGGCCATCACCACATCAGCCGCGGCCCCATAGGCGCCGCCCCGCTATTGCGCCGACTGGCCCGCACTGTCGGTCGCCTGACACCGCGCCGCGAAAACCCCTTCCGCCACAGCCGCTGCGCGCATCCGGTCCTGCGCGGATTCCGGCCCCTGACCCCACGGGCGAAACCGCAAGCGAAACGCCTGCAGGCGCTTGTCAGCGAGCGCATTTGGGTAACCAATCGCATCAAGGCTTTCGTCAAGTGGGCGGTCCTGCCCAAGCCCCTCTGGCCACAGCGCCAGCCCCTGCAGGGCCAGACGCCGCCAGTCAAACCGCGCGCCGGGGTCTTCCTTGCGGTCGGGGGCCATGTCGGAATGGGCAATCACATTCACCGCCGCAATCCCCCAACGCGCCATGACCTGCCGCATCAGCCCCTCAAGCGCGGTCATTTGCGGGTTGGGAAACGGGCCATCCCCACGATTTGCAAGCTCAACCCCGACAGAGCGGGAATTGATGTCCCCCTTGCCGCACCACTGCCCGGCCCCGGCATGCCATGCACGCTGATCTTCGGCCACCATCTGGATAATATGCCCTTCGGGTGAAATCAGGTAATGGGCAGACACTTCGAATGCAGGGTCGCACAGCCGCGCCAACGCGGCATCTGTGCTGGCCATCCCGGTGTAATGCAACACAAGAAGTTCAGGGCGCAATCCATTGCGGCGCGGTCCGAAATTCGGTGAAGGGTGCCACTGCGCGCCCATCGCGCGCTACTGGCGTGCACGCACAGAGGTTGCGGCCTGACGGAAGGGCCTTGGGTCCCACCAACAGGCAAATCCGTCGCCGTCAGGGTCCAGATGGTTGGGGTCACGTTCCGGACCCCCTGCCATCAGGAATGCGTCCTGCGCCAGATCCTGCGTTGCGAATTGCGAACAGGCCGCTTCCCAACGCTGCCAGCGCAACGGGTGGCGGCGCGTATGGCGTTGTTCGCCAACATTGTGGCGCGTGGACAGGGCATAAACAAACAGGTTCGGCCCTTCGCCCGTGCCGATTTCATCCTGTGTGACGCGCACTTGTGGAACGAAATCACGGGTCACGACAGTGTTTTGCGCCGGTGTGCCAAAGGGCTGCGGCGTGAACTGCTGGTCAGTGACGCCTGCACTGGCAGGCGCACTGGTTGGGGCGGGCATTTGCGCAGGCGGGCTGGCGCTGGCCGTCTGGAACTGGCCCGCAGGCTGTTGCGCAACTGGCACGGGTTGCCCGCGCAGCGCGGCAACCGCTTCGGCACCAATGGTGGTTTGCAGTTGCGCACTTTGCTGTTGGGTCGCAAATTGCGGACCGACAGGCCCCTGCCCCTGCGCCTGCGCTGCCTGTTGGCGGCGGATGCGCGACAATTCTTCCTGCGCACGCATATATTGCGCATAATCGCTGAAACCCACACCACGGCCAGTGGTGTCAACCACATTGGAATAGGGCGGTGCCGTGTCGCAGGCGCCCAGCGCGATCAACGCGACAATGGCCACAGCAGGAGCAGATGCAAAGCGTTTCACGTTAGTCATGCCTCGGACAGTTTTGCCGGAACTTACCACCATTTCGCAGGTTTGGAAACAAAACCGGCAGCCCCTTCAAGAACATGTGCTGTCTTCAGCAATTCGCCTTCTTCCCACGGGCGGCCAATCAATTGCAGGCCCAGCGGCAGGCCCAGCGCGTCCAGTCCGGCAGGCAAGGCAATTCCCGGCAGACCAGCCAGATTGACCGTGACGGTGAACACATCATTGAGATACATCTGCACCGGGTCGGCATTGGCCATGTCCCCCAAGCCAAACGCGGCGGACGGGGTGGCAGGTGTCAGGATGGCGTCAATTCCATCCGCGAAAACAGTGTCGAAATCGCGCTTTATCAGGCTGCGCACCTTGCGGGCGCGGTTGTAATACGCGTCATAGAACCCCGCCGACAGAACATAGGTGCCAATCATCACGCGGCGTTGCACTTCGGCCCCGAACCCTTCGGCGCGGGTTTTTTCATACATCTGGGTAATGCCGTCACCGGCCGCCAGTTTGGCGCGGTGGCCATAGCGCACCCCGTCATAGCGCGCCAGATTGCTGGACGCCTCGGCGGGCGCAATGACGTAATAGGCAGGCAGGGCGTATTTCGTATGCGGCAGCGAAATATCGACAATCTTCGCCCCCGCATCACGCAGCATATCCGCGCCCCGTGCCCAAAGCGCCGCAATTTCCGCAGGCATACCGTCAATGCGGTATTCGCGCGGAATGCCGATTGTCTTGCCGCGAATATCGCCTGTCAGCATGGCCTCAAAATCGGGCACCGGCAAGTCTGCACTGGTCGAATCCTTGGGGTCATGGCCGCACATCGCCTGCAGCATGATGGCCGCATCGCGCACGGTTTTGGTCATCGGCCCCGCCTGGTCCAGACTGGACGCAAACGCCACAATGCCCCAACGCGAACACCGCCCATAGGTGGGTTTGATCCCCACAGTGCCGGTAAATGCCGCTGGCTGGCGGATGGACCCGCCCGTATCGGTGCCAGTGGCCGCAAGGCACAGATCAGCCGCAACCGCCGCCGCCGACCCGCCAGATGACCCACCCGGCGTCAGGTTGCGCGCGTCCACTTTCCACGGGTTCACCGCGTTGCCATAGACCGAGGTTTCATTGCTGGACCCCATGGCGAATTCGTCCATGTTCAGCTTGCCCAGCATGACCGCGCCCGCATCGCGCAATCGCGCGCTGACGGTCGATTCATATTCGGGGCGAAACCCGTTCAGAATGCCGCTGGCGGCCTGGGACGCCACACCTTCGGTGCAAAACAAATCCTTGATGCCCACTGGAATGCCGCACATTGCGGGCGCATCCCCTTGCTGAATGCGCGCATCAGCCGCTTTTGCGCGCTGCAACGCCAGATCGGGGGTTTTATGCACAAAGGCGTTCAACTGGTCTGCGCCGTCAATGGCGGTCAGGCACGCTTCGGTCAAGGCAACTGCGGTCACATCGCCCGCGCGCAGCCGGTCGCGCGCTTCGGCCAATGTCAGTTTGTTCAGATCGCTCATTCGACCACCTTCGGGACTGCAAAAAAACCTTCGCGCGCGTCGGGGGCATTGGACAGGATGCGCGCCTGAATATCGCCATCGGTCACGTCATCCACGCGCCGCTTCAGGCGCATGGGGGTGACTGATGTCATGGGCTCCACCCCCGTGACATCAACTTCATTGAGTTCTTCCATGAAGGTCAGAATACGCGACAGGTCTTGCGCCAGCGCGGGCAGGTTTTCATCCGGCACGGCAATACGCGCCAGATGGGCGACCTTGCGCGCGGTTTCCAGATCGATTTCGGACATGATGGCTCCGGCTTGCACAGGGATACACGGGGGTTCCGGGCCGGTTTAGCGGGATGGCGCAGCCGGTGCAAGCGGCGCAGCATGGCAGGGCGGTATTCGCGCCCTGCCATGCTTGTTTTCAACGGCTCAGATCACGGGATCAGCTTGGAAATAATCAGGTCCGCAGCGGCATCCGGTGTCATCTTGGTGGTATCGATGCGGATTTCGGCCGCGTCGGGCGCTTCATAGGGGGAATCGATCCCGGTGAAGTTTTTAAGCTGCCCGGCGCGCGCTTTGGCATACAGGCCCTTCACGTCGCGCTTCTCGGCCTCCTCAAGGGGGGTGTCCACGAACACCTCGATGAATTCGCCTGCGGGCAACATCCCGCGCACCATCTCCCGCTCTGACCGGAAGGGCGAAATAAACGCCGTGATCACAATAAGCCCCGCATCGGCCATCAGCTTGGCGACTTCGCCCACGCGGCGAATATTCTCCACGCGGTCCGCTTCGGTAAAGCCCAGATCCTTGTTCAGACCATGACGCACATTGTCCCCGTCCAGCAAGAATGTATGGCGGTTCATCCGCGCCAGTTTCTTTTCCACCAGATTGGCAATGGTCGATTTGCCCGACCCTGAAAGACCAGTCATCCACAACACAGCGGGTTTCTGGTTTTTCAGGCTGGCATGATGCTCGCGCGAAATATCAGTGGCTTGCCAATGGATATTCTGCGCGCGCCGCAGCGCGAAGTTCAACAGCCCCGCGCCAATGGTGCGGTTGGTCATTTTGTCAATCAGGATGAACCCGCCCAGGTCGCGGCTTTGGGCATAGGGTTCGAACGGGATTTCCCGGTCCGTGGTCAGCGTGGCCACGCCAATACCGTTCAGGTCCAGTGTCTTGGAGGCAAGATGCTCCATCGTGTTGACATTGATCTGATATTTGGGTTGTGACACCACAGCATTGACCGTTTGCGGGCCAATTTTCAGCCAATAGGACCGCCCCGGCACCATGTCTTCATCATCCATCCAGATGATTGTCGCTTCAAACTGGTCGGCAACTTCGACAGGGCTTTGACCGGCGGTGATGATCTGGCCGCGCGAACAGTCAATTTCATCGGCAAAACACAGCGTGACTGCCTGCCCCGCAACGGCGCGCTCCAGATCGCCATCCATGGTCACAATGCGCGAAATCGTCGTTGTGCGGCCCGATGGCAACACGCGCACATCGTCGCCGACCTGCACCTGCCCGGTCGCAATGGTGCCCGCGAAACCGCGGAAATCCAGATTGGGCCGGTTCACCCATTGCACTGGCATGCGAAACGGTTTCAACTGCTCGGCGGTCTGGTTCAGTTCCACTGTTTCCAGATGTTCCAGCAGGATGGGACCATCATACCACGCGGTATTGCCGCTGCGTGTGGTAATGTTGTCCCCCGCCAGCCCCGAAAGCGGGATCGGCGTAAACTCCGTGATCCCGATGCTTGCGGCAAAACTGCGGTAATCCTCCACGATCTTGTCGAACACAGCGCGGTCATACTCCACAAGGTCCATCTTGTTGACGGCCAGCACGATATGGCGAATGCCAATCAGATGCGCCAGATAGCTGTGGCGCCGGGTCTGGGTCAGAATGCCTTTGCGCGCGTCAATCAAAATTACCGCCAGGTCAGCGGTGGACGCGCCGGTAATCATGTTGCGGGTGTATTGTTCATGGCCGGGCGTGTCGGCCACGATGAATTTGCGCTTCTCAGTTGCGAAGAACCTGTAGGCCACATCAATAGTGATGCCCTGTTCACGCTCCGCTGCCAGCCCGTCGACCAGAAGCGCAAAATCAATCGCTTCGCCCTGCGTGCCCACGCGTTTGGAATCTGCTTCCAGCGTGGCAAGCTGGTCTTCGAAAATCATCTTGCTGTCATACAGCAACCGCCCGATCAGGGTTGATTTGCCATCATCCACTGACCCGCAGGTGATGAACCGCAGCATCGTTTTATGCTGATGGATTTCCAGATATTTATCAATATCTTCGGCAATCAGCGCATCGGTTTTGTAAATCTCGTTCATTGCGTCATGCCCCTCAGAAATAGCCTTCTTGCTTCTTTTTTTCCATGCTCGCGGCCTGATCATGGTCAATCGCGCGGCCCTGGCGTTCGGATGTCGTGGTCAAAAGCATTTCCTGGATGATTTCAGGCAGGGTTTTCGCGCCACTTTCGACAGCACCGGTCAGCGGATAACAGCCCAGCGTGCGGAACCGGATGGACCGCATCACCGGTTCTTCGCCTTTGGCAAGCGGGAAACGGTCATCATCGACCATCAACAGCAGCCCGTCACGCATCACGGTCGGGCGCTCATCGGCATAATATAGCGGCACAATTTCGATATTTTCCAGATGGATATATTGCCAGATGTCCAGTTCTGTCCAATTCGACAACGGGAACACGCGCATCGATTCCCCCTTGTTTTTGCGCGCATTATAGGTACGCCACAATTCAGGGCGCTGGTTTTTGGGGTCCCAGCGGTGGCTTGCCGTGCGGAAGCTGAAGATACGTTCTTTCGCGCGGCTTTTCTCCTCGTCGCGGCGTGCGCCCCCGAAGGCGGCATCGAACCCATGCAGGTCCAACGCCTGTTTCAACCCTTCGGTTTTCCACATATCCGTGTGCACCCCGCCATGATCGAACGGGTTAATCCCCTGACGCACGGCATCGGGGTTTTGATGGACCAATAATTGCATGCCCGCCTTGCGTGCGGCCTTGTCGCGCAGCGCATACATCTCGCGGAATTTCCAAGTTGTATCGACATGCAGCAACGGAAAGGGGGGCGGGGCCGGATAGAAGGCTTTTTTGGCCAGATGCAGCATCACCGCACTGTCCTTGCCAACGCTATACAGCATAACGGGTTTGTCAGCTTGCGTGACCACTTCACGCATAATGTGGATCGCTTCAGCCTCCAGGCGCTGAAGGTGGGTCAGATTGGTGCCATCCATGGGTGAATTCTCTTGTTCTTAAACCATGGTTCGGGCTTAGCCGCAATTGGTTGAGAGCAAACCTCCCATATGGGAAGGAGAACCTCATAAATGTGGTGTGAGGGCCTGAAATACGCGACATGGCACACCAAAGCTACCAACGCATGCTTAAAAACAGCGCTCCCCGCCGCACTCCAGCTGGCCAACAGGGGCCGCGCCACCCACATGGGCGGCGCAGTTGCCTTACGCCATTCAGCGCCGCAGCAGTTCCAGCGCAATCGATGCTGGCGACATCGATGTTTGCATTTCCTTGATCTGCGACATCACCAAATAGCGCTTCACCAACTTGTCCATATTCTCAGCCTGGGACAGCTCTTGCAGATTCGCGACATTGAACCGGCGCGACACGGCGGATTTCAGGCGCGTCACCTGCTGGTCTACATCCAGCGCGCCAAATTCCTTGGGCAGGCCCAGTGCCGTTTCCATGACCTTGCGCAGGGGGGTATTGCCCAAAACAGCGAACCATTGCGCGTTTTCCGACGCAAAACCCTGCACCAGATCCGGCAGTTCCCGCTGCAGCGCCATAGCCATGCGCATATCCTGATTCTGCTCACCCACCGCGCGTTCGAAACCGCGTGTCTGGAATTGTGTAACAATCCGGTCCTTCAAATCCGCTGGGGGATCAAGTTTTGCCCCGGGGGCAAGAAACTGAAGGTCCTGCGCCATGGCCTTGTAACGCTTGTCTGTCAGGCGGTTGGCAAGCGCTTTTCGGTCCTCCACACCATCATCAATGATCTTGCGGATAAACGCCCTGTTATTGATATCATCTTCCAGACCATAGGCTGACAGGATGACGCGAAATGACCTGCTTTCCTTTACCAGATCTTCAGACGATGTGATCTTTCCAAAATTCTGGCGGAAATAATCAAGGTCATTTTTGACAACAGCCGATTTCTGGAAACTGGCTTCCTGCCGCTCTCGGGTCTTGTTCAGAAACGCCCAGCCGGCAAGCCCCCCTGTGGGAACAACCGGCCGGAAACTCATTGCTGGGTCGAGGCGAAAAGCCTCGCCTCTCTGGGCAGCAGGGCGCGTAACGCCTTCAGCGCACTGTAATATTCTTCGTCCATCACCGCAGTAGTCGCGTCATCCAGCAATTTTCGGCTGTCGTGATCAGTGAACACCTGACTCAATTGCTCGATGGAGCGCAGCAAGGGCTGGCGCGCGTCTTGCGGGGCGGCATCCCCCGACAAAACAAGCTGCGCAAGATAACATGTGCGTTTCACGGGTGTGTTGGCCTGCTGCGGGTGAATTGCATCGCGCAACCGCAGCACATGCGCATTGGGCGTACGCACCGACAGGCTGGCGCGCCGGTCGCCATTTTCAATCACGGCGCCGTTTAGCAATACGCGTTCATGCGGTGCAAGGCGGATCACAAGATTTGTCATGCCCCGCCTGCCTTGCCCGACAGGCCCCGCATCACAGCCAGATTAATATCGACCAGCACATCAGCGCGGTCTTTTCCGTCCAGAACCTGATCGGTATGGCGCAAGGTAAACTGCGCCAATCCCAACAGTTGCACGCGCAACTGGTCCGGCAACTGGTTTCCGGGCGTGGCAAGATCGATTGCCAGTTCCACCCAAAGCCTACGATTCTCGTGCATCGCTTCGGCCAAATTCGCAAAGATAAAGGGGTCTGCCTTCACTGCAGCACTCAGGCGTGCGGTGATCTTTGAAATCAGTTCATACTCGATTGTGCGTGGCGTCTTGTAGGCCGTATTCGGCACACCATAGGCGGCGGCAGCCATGACATGGGCGTTCATCCTGAATCCCCGTTGTGGAATTAAATTAATCACTGATCAGGAGGTGAGCCCCACGAAAGGGGGCTCACGACGCTGTTATCAGCGGAACAGTGCCAGAATGTTCTGGGGCTGCTGGTTCGCAATCGACAGCGACTGGGTTGCCAGCTGCTGTTGCACCTGAAGCGCCTGCAAACGTGCTGAAGCCGCTTCCATATCAGCATCGACAAGGCTGCCAATGCCTGTTGTCAGCGCGTCAGACAGGTTCTTGATGAATTCTGCCTGCGTATCGATGCGGGTTTGCGCAGACCCGAAGGCCGCAGCCGAATCGATGGCGGTCTGGATCAGCCCTTCAATGTCGGCCAGGGCGGAACTTGCGCCTGCTGCTGTGCTGACATCGATATCGTTCAGCGCTTCCAAACGCCCCCCGATTTCGACATCATTCGTCTGAATGGCCTGCAAGCTGACGTTGTTGCCAGCCCCTGTTTCACCCGTGAAAGTCACCGTTGCAACACCGTTTGTTGCCACAGTCACCGCTGCGGACAGAGAGCTGTTCGCGTCCAGAGTGCCAGCTTCAATCGCGCTGGCAACCCGGGCATTGAAGGCATCGGCCAGCCCGCGCGCCATATCCGCCTGTGTGTCACCGTCGCGTGCGACATAGCTTACGTCGCGTGTCGCATCGTTGAACGCTGCGCCAACACTGCCTGCCGCAGCAGAGATGTTGATCTGAACGCCCATGCCAGCTTCAACACTGTCAATCACAACAGCCGTGGTTGGTGGCGTTGCAGCACCTGTCAGCGCAACAACTGCAGCCGCATCCAGCGCACCGCTGATGTTGCTGCCGCTACCTGCGGCATCTGCGGTTCCGGCAGTCCAGTCTGTTGCGTTCGTGCCCAGGTCTTGCTTGGCCACATCGATATTTGCCGATGCAACACTTCCGTCAGATGCGCGGTCCAGCGATGACAGCACATTGACCGTTCCAGACCCTGCAGTTGCGTCGCGGTTGGACAACAAGTTCAGACCATTGAACTGCGCAGCAGTCGTGATCGAGGTGATCTGCTCGCGCAGGGCCACGATATCCGTCTGGATTTTTACGCGATCAACGTTTTCTTCCTGCGCGGAAACAATCGCCCCTTTCATCTGGGTCAACAGGTCCGTGACGGTTTCAGCCGCTTGCGCACCCACAGCGACAGTGGACCGGCCCAAGGCCAGACTGTCAGAAATCGCAGAGAACCCTTTGACATCGGCCTGCATGGTCTTGGAAATAGCCCAGACAGCGGCGTTATCTTTGGCGGAGTTGATGGACTTCCCGGTCGAGATTTCGCTTTGCGTTTGCGCCATGTTCTTGTTGATACCGCGCATTGTTTGCAGGGCCACCATTGCGCCGGTATTGGTCAGAATGCTTGACATGTTATGCCTTTCTTTTTGTGCATTTTGCACATGAGTTTTCAGTCACCCACAGGGTGAGGTTTGCTGCATTCTGCATTCAGACGATTAAAAACCGCTATCGCCACTCGGATCTTCTGCCGACAAAATGGATTTTGGCGCAAGCAAGTTACCAGAGCATGAACGAGCGCGTGATTCGATGTGGTCCACCCCGATTTCCTGCAAACATGGTAAACAAAGCTTCACGCGCGATGCGCCAACTTCCCCGACCGCGGCAAAAGCGGGCTTTGTGTGCCATCTTTTTGATAAAACGATGTATTTCTTGCCTTGTGATGGTCCATGACAATTCCGCGCACGCCCGAAATTCCCTTCGCGATTGCGGCCAGAAGCGCCTGATTATGCGCATTTGCATCGCGCAGCTCCGCAAGCTTGCTGTCGTGCAAGGGATGCGCGGACAATTTCTGAACCAGCGTTTCCTTGCGTTCGGCCAGCTCCTCAAGGCTGTCGAAATCCGCGCGCAGAAGGGCTTGTTTTTCTTGATCCAGCAAGGTCCGAAGCTGTTTGATCATACGTTCACTCACGCGTGCCGTCCCCTGATTCTATGTTGGCGCGCATCACCATTTCGGCCAGCCCGATCCCACCACGCGCCGCAATCGCGCGCGCCTGCGCATCCAGCAGAAATGACGCAAACTGGTCCTCCCCAACGCCACCTTCAATCCCTGTCGTGGGCTGGCCGGCACCCGCGGCGCGCAGCATTTCCGCAAGGACAAGGGCTTCAAATTCGACCGCGCTTGCCGCATGTTGCGTCTGGTTTTTGGATACCCTGTCCAGCGCGGGCATCTGCGCATGAAGCGATGTAAGTTCCGGCATTTTTCGTCCCCTGAATTGAGTCGCATTCGTCAAAATACCCGCTGTCTGGTAAAGATTCGGTAATCACTTCGTGGGATGGTGCGTTATCCAGGAGGATGCGATGATCATCGGACTTGCAGCGGACACACATATAACTCAGGGGCCTGTCGCCGGCGAGAGCAAGGCGCCGCCCCCCCCTGCCCAGACCAGTCAAAGCTTTGCACGGGTGCTGGCCGGCCAAATGGCCGCGCTGGTTGATAGGGCGCAGCCCGTTGCACCCTCGCCGCCAGACCCGGAGACCAGCACCACGATGGACATGTCCGATGTCGATGAAGATAACGCAGTGCTGGCGCCCCTTCTGTATCCTGCGGAAACAGAAGGTCAGCCCACGTCAGACTTGTCTTCCGTGCCGGATCTGCCCGAAACTGCCGCGCAAGCTGCGCTGCCCGAACACAGCTCCGCCGAAATGGATGGGCTGCCTGTAGCTGAACGCGCCGCGCAACTGCCCCAACGCGGCGAAAACGCGCCGCCCGCCATGCAGGACGGGCCACGCGAGAAGCCCTCACCATCCGACAGCGCGGCAGGGCGCAGCGCCCCCCCCCCGGACGTGCCGCGCAAACGCCCCGTAAGCGCGCTTGAATTCCACATCGCACCGCCCCCCCCGCGGGTCATCGACGCGCCCGCAACCGACACAACAGACGGGACCCAACCAGCCATGGCGTCCGTGACGGGCGCGCAGGTGGCCGACGCGCAAGACATTGATGCAACCACACAGGTCACCTTATTGCAGGCTTCCCCCGCCAGCGTAGCATTGCAGGTCACATCCGCCAGCGCGGCATGGCAGGCTGCGCCCGCCAGCGCCGAATTGCAGGGCACATCCGCCGGCGCGGCAGCGGACATGCCCGTTATACAGGTGGCCCGGGTGCTTGCAGCAGGGACGCGCGCGGCAGGGACATTTGTTATCGGTCAGGACCCCATCTTTGACGGTGGGCAGGTTGCCCCCGTGGTGCGCGCCAAATACAGCCCAGCGGAGGTATTCCACACAGCGTTTACATCTGTTGAAACAACGCCCGGACCCGACCGCCAGCCGCCCCCCCTGCCCAACGCCGCAGCGCCACAGGTTGACACGCTGTTTCAGGCCAACGCAGCTGTGGTCGAGCAACTTCTGACCCAGCCCGCGCCCGAGTCACAGGTTCAAACCGCCGAAGCTCAGGCGTTTGGCGCAGGTGACAGCGCGGCCAGCCAGACCCAGCGCGCCACCGCAGCGCTGATACGCCCCGAGGCGGCCTTGTCCTCCAGCATGGCGCAGGCACTGCAAACGGTATCAGACTCCGGTCAAGGCGTGTTCGAGCTGGACATCTGGGACGGGCTGGGTGGCAAGTTGCGTATTTCCGTGTCTGCCATTGATGGCGCTGTCCAGATTTCCATGCTTTCGGGCAGGGTGGATATGCTGGACCTGTTAAAAAGGTCCCTGAACCTGCTGCGCGACGACCTGACCGCGCTGGGGTTCAAAAGCATCGACCTTAAACTGGTCAACGCCAGCGCGGCTGCACCGTTGCACCAGTTACAGATTCTGCACCCCGCCGCGCGGACCCGCGCCGATATGGTTTTCGACACCCCGTCCGCCCCGCCGCGCCCTGCCGGAATTGACATGCGACTATAGCCCGCGAGCCGGGACACCCGCGCCTGCCCCACATACCCCGCCTGCGTATCCATCCATAGATCGAGAGTGACCATGTTCAGCGTCCAAAACGACATATCCGCCACCCAGACGACAGGTGCTGCGCCACAAGCTGCGAAAACAGCGCTCAGCGACGGGTCCGATTTTGCGATGTTTCTGCGCATGCTGACCACGCAAATGCAGAACCAGAACCCGTTGAACCCCGTAGAGGCATCGGATTTTGCCGTCCAACTTGCAACGTTTTCGGGGGTTGAACAACAAATCCAGACCAACCAGTTATTGGGAAAACTAGCCGACCAGATGGTGTTCTCCGATCTGGCAAGCTGGCTGAACAAGGATGTGGCGACAAATGCGCCAGTGCCCTATGCCGGGGCCCCCCTGACACTTCATGCTGCCCCGGTCGCGGATGCGACACAACGCGAATTGATCATTTCCAATACCCAAGGTCAGGAACTTGCGCGCGTGCCTGTCAGCGCGGGACAAAGTGACATTGTTATTGATCTGGCCCATGACGTGCCGACAGCTTTGCCCCACGGGTCCTACCAGTTCACGGTCGAGGATTTTAACGCCAGCGGCAGCCTGTCCACCACCAGCGCCATGCATTACGCCCCTGTTCAGGAAGTGCGCAACATCAACGGACAGGTGCTTCTGGTTCTGGAGGGGGGGGCGCAGGTCAACAGTTCGCAAATCACTGGCATACGGGGGGCGTAACCGGACAGGGGCGCGCGCCCCCACGCCCTTTGCGGGAAACCAGGGCGCAATCAGATCGCATGGATCAGCCTGCCCCAACGGCCAAGGGCCAGATCATCGCCATCACGACGACAGTGCACTGGCCTTTTGGGGCCATATCTCGGGGCGACTTTTGGTGTTGCGTCTTTCTGCCCCCGCCAAAATGCGCCGCGCTCACAAACCGCAGCGCGCCCAGGGCCAACCGTTTGGACGCAGGCCGCGTTTTCGCACAAAACGCACACATCGCCCCCCCACCCCCGCGCCGGACGTCCTGGCAGGGACGCCGCGCCCCAACTGCCCTGCACGGGCAGCCTATAGCGCCAAAAGGACAGCAATTTTCACACACAACCAGCACGCCAGAGTCTGCCTGCGTTCATCAGCCTTCTTGCTGCTCATCCTACCCCTGTCCGGTCACGTGTTTTTATGCGCAAAACCGGTTCGCAGTTTGCGCAACACGCTTTAGCGCTGCGAATTTTTCCAATCAGGATGAAGGCAGGGCGACAGGTTTTCTGATGCAAGCCTGCGCCCCAGAATATGATCCGCGATCTTTTCCCCCACCATGAGAGAGGGCGCATTCAAGTTCCCGTTGGTGATGCGCGGAAACACAGAACTGTCGGCCACCCGCAAACCCTGAACCCCGATAACACACCCCTGCGGGTCCACGACCGCGCCGGGGTCATCTGCCCGGCCCATACGCGCAGTGCCACAAGGGTGATAGGCACTTTCGACATGGTCGCGGATAAAGGCATCGAGTTGGGCATCCTCCACCCTATCAGCCCCCGGCTGGATTTCGCGGCCCAGATAGGGTTTGAACGCCGCCTGCCCCATGATGTCGCGCGTCAGCCGGATGCACGTGCGAAATTCCGACCAGTCATCAGGATGGCTCATGTAATTGAAACACACGCGCGGAGCATCTTGCGGGTGCGCAGACCGCAGGCGCACCCATCCGCGGCTTTTCGACCGCATCGGCCCCACATGGGTCTGGACGCCGTGCCCCTCGGCCACGGCCTTGCCGTCATAGCGCACAGCGATGGGTAGGAAATGATACTGGATATCGGGATAGTCGACACCGGGGCGCGACCTGATGAAGGCGCAGGCCTCAAACTGGTTGGACGCCCCCGGCCCCGTGCGCGTGAACAACCACCTCGCCCCCACCCAGGCCTTGCCCGGCAGCGACCAGTATTTATACAGCGTGATGGGCTGCGTGGCGGCATATTGCAAATACAGCTCCAGATGATCTTGCAGGTTCTGGCCCACACCGGGACGGTGCGCACGCACTGGAATGTCATGCTCGGCCAGATGGTCGGCAGGGCCAATGCCCGACAGCATCAGCAATTTCGGGGTGTTCAGGCTGGACGCGGCTAGGATAACTTCCGCGCGCGCGCCCAAATGGCGACCATCCGTCAACATGACCCCGGTTGCGCGGTTCTGCTCGTCCAACACCACTTGGGCCACTTCGCCGCGCACCAGTCGCGCGTTGCCCGTTGCCAGCGCGGGGCGCAAATACGCATCGGCCGCCGACCAGCGCCGCCCCTGCCAGATCGTGGCCTCCATCGCGCCGAACCCTTCTTGCGCGGCGCCGTTATAATCCTCGGTCAGGGCATAGCCTGCCTGCGCACCGGCCTGAATGAAGGCGTCGAATAGCGGGTTCGCGCGCGCCCCGCGCGTCACATGCAACGGCCCGTTTGTTCCCCGCCATGGCGACGGGGCCGGGCCGTGCCAGTGTTCCATGCGTTTGAAATATGGCAGCACGTCGCTAAACGCCCAGCCGCTTGCGCCACTTTCGGCCCAATGGTCGAAATCACGCGCATGACCGCGCACATAGACCATGCCGTTAATGCTGGACGACCCGCCAATAACCCGCCCGCGCGGACAGGCAAGAACCCGCCCCCCCAGATGCGGTTCCGGTTCGGTGCGATAGCCCCAGTCATAGCGGCGCATGTTCATTGGATAGGACAACGCCCCCGGCATGCGAATGAAGGGGCCTGCATCGCTGCCCCCCGCTTCGATGACCAGCACGCGATGGCCTGCCTCTGACAGGCGCAAGGCAACTGCGGACCCGCCCGACCCGGCACCGACAACAATGTAATCCGCTTCCATCCGCCGCTACCCCCGCGCCCGCGGTTGCGTCTGCGCGCGCTTGCGCGCGCCTTGAAAAAAGCTGTCGCGCGCCGTCAGGCGCGTGTCCGCAAGGTCAGGCCAGGTCAGCTGGTCAATAGGGCGCATCGACATCGCCCAAACCCAGATAGACCGACTTGATGCGCGTGTAATGCTCCAGCGCCGCATGCCCGTTTTCGCGCCCTATGCCGCTGGCCTTCACCCCCCCGAACGGCATTTCCACCGGGGTCAGGTTATATGCATTCACCCAGACCGTGCCCGCCTGCATTGCGCCTGCAACCCGGTGCGCGCGCGCCAGATCGCGGGTGAACACGCCTGCGGCCAGCCCGTATTCCGTGGCATTGGCGCGCGCGATCACTTCGGTTTCGTCGGTGAAATCCAGAACCGACATCACCGGGCCAAAGATTTCCTGTTGCGCCAGCGCCATGTCGTCGCGCACATCCGCAAAAACTGTCGGTTGCACGAAACAGCCGCTTGTGCCGTGGCGTGCCCCCCCGCAGACCAGCCGCGCCCCCGCATCCAGACCGCGCGCAATATGGCGCAGCACCTTGTTCATCTGCTCCTCAGACACAAGCGGGCCCATCTGGGTCTGTGGGTCCAGCGGGTCGCCCAACCGGATCTGGCGGGTGCGCGCGGCCAGCCTGTCCAGAAATTCCGCCTTGATGCGCTGGTGCACGAAGACCCGCGTGCCGTTGGAACAGATTTGCCCAGCCGAATAGAAATTGCCCAAAATAGCCGCGCTGACGGCGTTTTCCACATCGGCATCATCAAAAATGATCAGCGGTGATTTGCCGCCCAGTTCCATGGTTACAGCGCGCATGCCTTGCGCAGCGGCGGTATAGACCTTGCGCCCCGTGGGCACCGATCCGGTCAGCGACACTTTGGCCACGCGCGCATCGCTGGCCAGCCCTGCCCCCACCGCTCCGCGCCCCTGCACCACATTGAACACCCCCGCAGGCAAACCCGCTTCATGCAGGATCTCGGCCAGCGCCAGCGCACTTAGCGGGGTCAGTTCCGAGGGTTTGAACACCATTGCATTGCCAAATGCCAGCGCGGGCGCGGCCTTCCAGCAGGCAATCTGGATGGGGTAATTCCACGCCCCGATCCCTGCGCACACCCCCAGCGGCTCGCGCAGGGTATAGGCCATGTCACGACCCAAGGGGATGGTCTGGCCGGTCACTGTGGGTGCGAAACCCGCGAAATATTCAAACGCATCCGCGCCTGACGCCGCATCGGCGACCAATGTTTCCTGAAGCGGTTTGCCCGTATCCAGTGTTTCCAGCACCGACAAGTCGTGATTGCGCGCGCGCAAGATCATCGCAGCGCGGTGCAGGATACGCCCGCGTTCCACAGGCGCCAGCGCGGCCCATGCGGCTTGCGCATCGCATGCCGCCTCCAGGGAGCGCGACAGGATGTCGGGTGTCGCCTCGTGCAGGCGCGCGATCACCGCGCCCGTGGCGGGATGGATGCTGTCAAACGCCGCGCCGCGCGTGTCTTCAACGAATGCGCCGCCAATGAAATGGCTGGCTTTGGGCTGTGTGTTCATTCTGTCCTCCTGCTCAGGGCGGCCTGCAGCCAGCTTGTGACCTGTTCTTCGGCGCGGGTGCCGTTGGGGTCGCCCGTGCCCAGCGCCTCGCGCAGGTAAACGCCGTCAATCATCGCCGCTGCCCCTTCGGCCAGATCGGCGGCACGCGCCCCCGCCATCGGGCGCAGCGCATGGCGCAGATTGCTGCGCAAACGTTGCTGGTAAATGCGCAGCAGGCGCGCAGCCTGCGCATTGCGCTGCGCCATGACATAGAAATTCAGCCATGCCGAAACCGCATCGCGGCGAAAATTGCTGCCACTGAAGGAAACGCGGATCAGCGCCTGCAAGCGCTGTTGCGGTCCAGTGGCCATGCCCAGCGCGCCGCGCATTTCCGCACCATAGACCGCCAGAATATGGCGCATGGCCGCCAGAAACATTTGTTCTTTGGACCCGAAATAATGATGCGCCAACGCCGACGACATGCCCGCACGCCGGGCAATGCGGCTGACCGTCACCTCTAATGCGCCGGTTGCGCCAATCTCGGCAATTGCTGCCTTGATCAGCGCGTCCCGCCTGATAGGTTCCATTCCAAGCTTCGGCATGATCGCACCCTGTAGCCTTTGTTCATGATTTCAGGTTGCAAGATGACTAGCTGATTGTTTATTGATTGGTCAATCAAGAAAAAATGAAACCGGGAGAACTGCCTATGACCCTTCGCCTGACATGCTTTGCCGCCGCCGCCACACTGGCCGCCGCGCCCGCATTTGCCACCTGCGACCAGATCACCTTTTCTGATGTGGGCTGGACTGACATTACCGCCACCACCGCAGTTGCAACCACGATTCTGGACGCGCTTGGATATGACACCACCACATTGGTTCTGTCGGTGCCGGTGACCTATACATCCATGGCCAACGGCGATGTGGATGTGTTCCTTGGAAACTGGATGCCCACCATGGAAGCCGACATCGCCCCCTACCGCGAGGCGGGCAGCGTGGACACAGTGCGCCGCAATCTGGCTGGCGCGAAGTACACACTGGCCACGAATGCCACTGGCGCGGCGCTTGGCATTTCCGGTTTCGCCGACATTGCCGCGCAGGCGGGGGCGCTTGAAAACCGCATCTACGGCATTGAGCCGGGCAATGACGGCAACCGCCTGATTTTGGACATGATCGAAGCCGATGCATTCGGTCTGGCCGGGTTCGAACTTGTCGAAAGTTCCGAACAGGGCATGCTGGCGCAGGTGGCCCGCGCGGACCGTCGCGGTGAAGCAGTCGTCTTTCTGGGCTGGGAACCCCACCCGATGAATGCCAGTTTCGAGCTGACCTATCTGGCGGGGGGGGATGACTGGTTCGGGCCGGATTTTGGCGGCGCGGAAGTCTACACCAACACCCGCGCCGGTCTGGTTGCGGAATGCCCCAATCTGGGCCAGTTCCTGAACAATCTTGAATTCACGCTGGACCTGGAAAATGAAATCATGGGGGCCATCCTGAATGACGGCACCCTGCCCGAAGACGCCGCGCGCACATGGCTGTCGGCCAACCGCGACGCGATTGCCCCATGGCTGGACGGCGTGACCACCCGCGACGGCGATGATGCGCTGGCGGCCGTGCTGTCCGCGCTTGACGGCTAGCCCGCCCTTGACCTGCCGCCCCGGACCATGTCCGGGGCCAACATGCGCCGGGGCTGACCCGGCGCCTTTTGCCAGAACTGGAGCAGATGCGTGTCAGATACATTAACAACCCTGCTGACAGACATGAAAATACCTGTCGGGCGCAGTATTGCAGCGGGGTTTGACTGGCTTCAGGATACGTTCATCACGGCCTTTGACGGGTTGGAAGCGGCCCTGCGCAGCGCAATTGGCCTGTTGGCCAGCATCCTGCAAACCCCCCATCCATTTGCCGTGATCGCGGGGTTTTGCGCCATCACATGGGTTTTGCAACGAAAGCTGGTGCCCGTGCTGATTGTCGCGGCCTGCGCGCTGTTTGCCCTCAATCAAGGGTATTGGGTGCTGACCATGCAGACCCTGACACTGGTTCTGGCGTCGTGCATTCTGTGCATGGGGGTGGGCGTGCCACTGGGCATTTATTCTGCCCATCACCCGCGCTTTTACCGTGTGCTTACGCCGGTGCTGGACCTGATGCAAACCTTGCCGGTGTTTGTGTATCTGATACCCGTTCTGGTGCTGTTCGGGCTGGGCATGGTGCCGGGGCTGGTGGCCACGGTTATTTTTGCCATGCCAGCCGCCATCCGGCTGACGGAACTTGGCATCCGCTCCACCCCCAAAGCGCTGACAGAAGCGGCAACTGCCTTTGGGGCGACCACCGGCCAGCGCATCCGCAAGGTGGAATTGCCCTATGCGTTCCCGCAAATCATGGCCGGGCTGAACCAGACCATCATGTTGTCGCTGTCCATGGTGGTGATTGCGGGGCTGGTGGGCGCGCCGGGGCTTGGGGTGCCGATTGTACGCGCGTTGAACACGGTCAATGCCGCGCTGGGGTTTGAAGCGGGCGCGGTCATTGTGACAATCGCCATCATGCTGGACCGCATGCTGCGCGTGGAGGCGAAACGATGACCGACCCCGCAATCCGGTTTCGCAATGTCTCTATCGTGTTTGGCAAGAACCCCTACAAGGCCATCCCCCTGATGGAAACCGGCCAAAGCCGCGAGGACATCAAGCGCGCCACAGGGCAGGTTCTGGGCGTGCATGACTGCACGCTGGATGTCGGGCATGGCGAAATTGTTGTCCTGATGGGGCTGTCAGGGTCCGGCAAGTCCACATTGCTGCGCGCGGTCAACGGGTTGAACCCCATTGTTCAGGGCGATGTGCTGGTGAATGACGGATCAGCCCTTGTCAGTGTGCCAAAAGCGGGGCGCGCCACATTGCGCCGCTTGCGCAGGCATTCGGTGGCGATGGTGTTTCAGCAGTTCGGGCTTCTGCCATGGCGCAGCGTGCGCGAGAATGTGGGCTTCGGGCTGGAACTGGCAGGCGTGGCGCGGCGCGACCGGCGCGAGAAGGTGGCGCAGCAACTGGACCTTGTGGGCCTGGCGCAATGGGCAGATCAGCCTGTCAGCGCCCTGTCAGGCGGTATGCAGCAGCGCGTCGGGCTGGCGCGCGCCTTTGCCACGGATGCGCCGATTTTGCTGATGGACGAACCGTTTTCCGCGCTGGACCCGCTGATTCGCGCCAGATTGCAGGATGAATTGCTGCAACTTCAGCAGCGCCTGAAACGCACCATTGTATTTGTCAGCCATGATCTGGACGAGGCCTTCAAACTGGGCAATCGCATTGCCATTCTTGATGGCGGGCGCATCATCCAGTCGGGCACGCCTGCGCAAATCCATGCGCGCCCCGCTACACCCTATGTTGCTGATTTTGTGGCGAATATGAACCCGCTGAACGTGTTGTGCGCGCGCGATGCGCTGGCGGTAGCAAACACACCCGCCGCCAGTGGAACAATTGATGGCGGCCTGCCCATCCGGCAGGTCATGGACCGCATGGACACCCGCACCACCTGCCTTGAAGTCACCGAAAACGGGCGCAGTCTGGGGGTTGTGACCCCGCAATCGGTGCTGGCCGCCCTGTCCGCGCGCCCCCCCGACCCGCGCTGACGGGGCCTTACCCCGCCTGACCGATGCGAAACACGCACCCGTCGCTGGGCAGTTCCGGCAAGCTTGCGCACAGACCGCGCGCAACCAGCCATGACGCCAGCACCTTTGGCACATAGTCGCGGGTTTCCGCAAACGGGGGCACGCCGGAATTGCGCCGCACCGCCCCTTCGCCCGCGTTATACCCCGCCAGCGCCAGCACAATGTCATTGTCGAAATGGCGCAGCAACCAGTCCAGATAGGCCACGCCACCGCGAATATTCTGGCCAGTGTCAAACGCATCAGTGACCGAAAACCGCGCCGCAGTGGCGGGAATCAGCTGCATCAGCCCCTGGGCACCGGCATGGCTTATGGCATCCGCGCGCCCTGCCGATTCCACCGCGATGACGGCCAGCACCAGCGCGGGCGATATGTTCGTGCCCACCGTCGCGCGCAGAATATCTGGTCCATAGGCCTGCGCCAGTTCCTGCAGGAACTGCAACCGTGGCACCGGCACGTCGCGCCCGTCGGGGGGGGTGTTCAGCGCCGACATGGCCGACAGGAACCGCCCCGACCCATCGTCCAGCGCGGGCGAAACCCTGTCCCAGAACCACGCCAGACTGGAGGGGGGTGCCACGCCTCCGCCGTTGGGGGCGGGGCGCGCAAGGGCCTGCGGACTGGGCCGCGCCGCCATGAACCTGGCCTGTTCTTCGGGGTCGATCTGCACTGTAATGCGCGGGCCCGCCCCTTGGCCCGGAACCACCCGCCGAAAGGTGAAATCACCGTCTTGCGCGCCCCCGCCATGTGGCACCACGGCCAGCACCATCGCCATCACCAAAGGTGCGGCCCATGCGGCCTTGCGGCGTGGCGGCGCGATTTTCGACATCGGGTTAACTGCTCTTTTACATATTTCGTTGAATATGCCCTGAAACACCCCGCCTTGCCAGCCCCTTCGGGATGTCAGGCGTCAGGGGGAACACGGTGAGCTGAAAATGGCGATGTGTGATGCGTAATGCCTGCCTGGGCGCGGGCAGGAAGAAAATTAAGAAAAATCTAAGAAAATTCACCTTGCGCGAAAATCGTACCTTTTCTGCCCAAATCAGGACACGATTCACTGGCTTATTCAGTCTCAGCCAAGCGGTGAACAAAACATGGTCTGAGTAACCGGTTCGGCAGAGTAGCAAACGTAAAACCTGGAGAGTAAAAAATGAAATTGTTCGCAAACATCAAATCCTTCGCCGCAGACGAATCTGGTGCTGTCACCGTCGATTGGGTTGTTCTGACCGCCGCCATCGTGGGCCTTGGCATTGCTGTTATCGCATCGGTTCAGGGCGGCGTGAACACGCTGGCCAACTCGATCTCCTCCGCTGTTTCCACCACCGCCACTGGCACCACACCGGGCGCAGCACCTGTCCCAGCTGAAGAACCCGAAACCTGATTTCACCCCTGGCACAGCGCTGTCTAGCGCGTGACCAGCCACAGATGAAAGCGGCAGGGGCACAGGCACCCTGCCGCCTTATTCAGTTATACGACCGCATTGAACGCGCGCGCAGCCGCCCCCCCCCATCCTGCGCAAACTTGCCACAGTCGGGCCAACAAGGTGCCGCAGTTTTGTGGAAGTGTTCTTTGTAACGGTAAACACCCCCAACCGGGGTCGTTGTAAATGTAAGGAAACACGCCATGCGCCTTTTATTCGCAGCAGTTCTTCTGGCAGGGCTTGGGCTTGCGGGCTTTGCTGTCTATCAAACGCAGCAATATGTCAGCCAGATGGAACGCGAACTGGTCGCGGCCCGGTCCGCGCAGGTCAATTCAGGCCCCGAAACTGTCGATGTCTATCTGACGCGGCGCAATCTGCGCTATGGCGAACGCATGACCCCCGCCGACCTGATGACCGCCCCCTTCCCCGCCGATGCCATTCCGGTGGGCAGTTTCACCGATATTGACGCCATTTTCCCCGACGGCATTCCCCACCGCACTGTGTTGCGCGCCATGGACACCCGCGAACCGCTATTGACCAGCAAACTGACCGAACCGGGCAAGGAAGCGGGCATCACATCGCACCTGACACCGGGCAAGCGCGCCTTCACGATTGACGTGAACCAGACCAGCGGTGTTGCGGGCTTCTTGCGGCCGGGCGACCATGTTGATGTGTTCTGGACAGGGCGCAGCCGCGAATCCGGTGACATGACCAGCCTGATTGAACCGCGCATGCGCATCATCGCAGTAGACCAAAGCGCGGATATGGAACGCCGTTCCGAAGCCACCCTTGCGCGCAACGTCACGGTCGAGGCCCTGCCCGAACAGGCCGCAGCATTGGCACAAGCCCAAAGTTCGGGGCGTTTGTCACTGGCGCTTGTGGGCATTAATGACGATTCCATCTCCGACTCCATCGAAATGACGCAAGACCGCCTGCTGGGCGTGGTGCGCGAGGAACGCGTGGCCGTGGAAGCGGAACGCACCTGTCATGTGCGCACCCGTCGTGGGAACCAGCTTGTGCTGATTGAAACCGCCTGCACAAACTGACAATTTTGCAACATTTCCACCAGCCAAGGGCGCGCGATCCCGTATCGCGCGCCCTTTTGCATATCGCGCGCCGGCCTGCGCGCGCATCCCCCTACCATATAGGGTAGGGAATACTGCCCCCCCCGGCCAAATGGGGCCATGTCACAGGACAAAGTTGCAAAATTCACATCAAGAACACCCGCGAAGCACTGAAAACTTGCAAAAAAAACCGATTTGCGCCATGCTTTGTCAAAATCGGGGAAAACCCCATCATGAAACAGGCAGTTGTTCGAGGCAGTTCAGATGAATTTCAAGACATTGGCGGCGGCGCTGCTTGCAGGAAGCGCAGTTGCGCTTATGGTTCCGTCGGGCGTGCAATCGGAAACCTTGCGCGTGCTCAATGGCGCGTCTTCCTCCACGCTGAGTATTCCGATGAACAGGGCCGTTGTCGTGGAAACCGACACGCCCTTTGCGGAATTGTCGATTGCCAATCCCGGCATTGCCGATATTTCCACACTGTCGGACCGCTCTATCTATGTGCTGGGCAAGGCACCGGGGCGCACCACGCTGACAATTCTGGGCGCGGATGGCAGCCTGTTTTCAAATGTCGATGTGCAGGTCACCCCCGATATTGCCGAATTCCGCGAAAGATTGCGCCAGATCCTGCCAAATGAACCTATCGAAGTGCGCACTGCCAATGACGGGCTTGTGCTGTCAGGTATTGTCTCAACCGCGGCGCGTCTGGATGCGGCCATGGAACTGGCGCAGCGCTACGCCCCTGACCGCGTGTCCAACCTGATGAGTCTGGGGGGAACACAGCAGGTCATGCTGAAAGTGCGCTTTGCCGAAATGAACCGCGCAGTGGGCAAGCAGCTTGGTGCAAGTTTCGAAATCGGGTCTGGTGCCGCAACCCCGAATGTGCGTCTTGGCTCCGGGGTGCTGGACGGGGCTGCGGGAAATGCTGTGGACCTGCCCGGTGCGGCAGGGTCCAGCCGCCGCGGCGCTTTGGGCTTTCGCGTGGGCGGCGGCAGCCTGACAGCGCAGGTCCTGCTGGAAGCGCTGGAATCCCAGGGGCTGGCGCGCACATTGGCCGAACCCAACCTGACCGCGCTTTCGGGGCAGGAAGCGTCCTTTCTTGCGGGCGGCGAAGTGCCGGTGCCCGTGGCCACATCGGACGGGAATGTTTCGGTCCAGTATCGCCCTTTCGGTGTGAAACTGGACTTCACGCCCCGCGTGCTGGAAGACAACCAGATCAACCTGACCCTCAGCGCCGAGGTCAGCTCTATTGATACGGCCTTGTCCACCGGCACGGCTGCCGGCGGCATTCCGGCGCGGTCCTTTCGCACGCGGGCCACGCAAACCACCGTTGAATTGCGCGATGGAGAAAGCTTCGCCATCGCGGGTTTGCTGGAGGATGATTTCCGCGCCAGTTCCACATCCGTGCCATGGTTGTCAGACATTCCGATCCTTGGCGCGTTGTTTCGCAGCTCAGATTATGAACGCCGCCAGACCGAACTTGTCATCATTATAACCGCACATCTGGTGACCCCCACCCGTGGCGAGGCCCTGATGCTGCCCACCGACCGCGTGCGCCCGCCGTCAGAACGCGACCTGTTCCTGAACGGGCGGTTGTCATCCCGCAACAGCGGCGCCGAAGGCGAAGTCGCGCGGCAGGATTTTGGCGGCCCCTATGGCTATGTGCTGGATTAAGGCATGTCCGCCCGGTTCGGAAACAGATTGCGACGCGGGCAACATCACGTAAAGTAGCGCAAAGCGCGCGCATTGAAGTGACCTGCACGGTCAGCCGGGCCATAATGATCGGATATTTATCATGAACAGACGTTTTTTCATGCTTGGCGTTGCGGGAACCACCTTGGCCGCCTGTGCAGGCCCGAATGCCAATGAAGCGGGGCTTGCGCTGGATGAAGGGGGCTTTGGCAACCCGACAATGCACAACACGCTGGTTCAGACGGGGCGCATAAACCTTGCGGAAATCATGAGCCGCCGCTTCGAGGCAGAGGTGCCCGCAATGGTGAATTTCGCCTTTGACAGTGCCACCCTGGATGCAGAGGCCCGCCACATCCTGCGCCTTCAGGCCCATTGGATGAAGCAGTTTCCCGAACTTCGGTTCCGTATTTTCGGCCATACCGATGCTGTGGGCAGTGCGTCCTACAACCAGCGCCTGGGCCAGCGCCGTGCCGATGCCGTGCGCCATTTCCTGATGCAACAGGGTGTGCCGCGGGGCAGCATCATCGCCACTGTGTCGCGCGGGCAATCGCAGCCGCTGATCGTCACACAGGGGCGCGAACCGGCCAACCGGCGCACTGTCACCGAAATTGCCGGCGCAATTCGCCGCCATCCCACTATTATAAATGGCGAATATGCCCGCGTTCTGCACCGCGAATACATTGCCAGCGCCACCCCCCGCGCCACTGACAGCTAGGGCGCATCGCGTTCATTCGCATTCACGCGATCCACTCTAACCTTATGATGTCGTATGCTTTTTGCGCAAAACTGGTTCCCGATTTAGCGCGACATTCAGGGGCTGCGTTACGGCGCGGCCCGGCCGGCGCGCATATGGCGGATGTAAACGCGAATCATCCAGCCCAGCATAATTGCATTCAGGATATGCCACATAAAATGCGTGCCCAGCGCGAATTGCGCGCACAGCGCTGCATCGGCGATGCGAAACCCCAGCGACACGCACAGCATGCCAGCCCCCGCCAAAAGCCCCTTGCCGGTGGGCGTGTCGCGCAGCCACAGCCCATATCCCGCAATCAGCACCGCCACACTGAAATAAAGCGCATTCGCCCCCGCGCCGGGCACCAGCACATCGGCCAGCGCCCCGAACCCCGCTGCATAGGGCACAAACCCCACAGTCACCAATGCCGCCAGCCATACTGGCGCGCGCAGGAAATCGCGTGTGGCCACAAACAGATAGACCAGAATGAACACCACAATCGGCAGCACGTCCAACAGCCCTGCCCAGCCCGTGGCGTGGGTGTGCCATAAATACGACCCTATGCCGATCGCCATCAGGACAAGCGCCAGCAGCCGCGCGGCAACCAGGCCGCGGGTTTGCGGCCAGACAATCAGCGCAGCTATCACAAACGCAACATTTGTCACGGCATTGACAGGCTCCGACCAATAGGAAAAGTCGGTGCGTTCGCAATAGGCTATGACCTGTTCTTGCCACATTCTGTTCTTACCGCAACTTGTCAAAAAACGACTTCAGCATATGCTCTGACTCTTGTGCGCGCAGGCCGTCATATATTTCGGGCACATGATGGCATTGCGCATGTGAAAACACCCGTGGCCCCTGCGCAACCCCGCCGGATTTCGGGTCGGACGCGCCATAATACAGCCGCGCAATGCGTGCATGCGACAGCGCCATCGCGCACATCGGGCAGGGTTCCAGCGTGACGTATAAATCATACCCTGACAGCCGTTCCTGGCCCAGCGCCGCACAGGCCGCGCGAATGGCCAGCATCTCGGCATGTGCGGTCGGATCATGCAACTCTCTTGTGCGATTGCCCGCCGCCGCAATCACACGCCCACCCGGATGGGCAATCACCGCGCCCACAGGCACTTCGCCACGCAAGGCGGCGGCGCGCGCTTCGTCCAGCGCCAGTTGCATATGACTGCGAAAGGGACTCATGCCCCCTCAGATGGCCTGCACGCGCGCGCGACACAAGCAAAATGAATTCCAGATTTCATCTTGCCCCAAATACTCAAACATTACGCCACATCAACCCGCGCGCGACCACAGTTGCATGACATCGCCGCCCACCGGCTGCACCCGCACCAGCCGGAACTGGGGCGCGCAGGCAAGCTGCGCAAGCCCCAGATCGCCCAGCCCCGCGCGCCCGTCCGCGCCGATCAGCTTGCCTGCACTGAACACCACCATCTGGTCCACCAGCCCCGCACGCAGCAAACTGGCCGCCAATGCGCCGCCGCCTTCGCAAAACACCCGCGTCAGCCCCCGCCCCGCAAGCGTTTGCATCATGGCCACCGGGTCCAGCCCCCCCACCCCCATGGGACAGGCCAGCGTCATGGCGCCCGCATCCTGCCATTCCTGCGCGCGCGCGCGCGCCGCCTGTGGGCCATGGACCAGCCACACCGGCGCGTCGCGCGCGGACCGCCCCAGCCTGCTGTCACAGCTCAGGTCCAGCCGGGGGATGGCGACAATGCGCACAGGCTGATGCGTGGTGCCCAAGCCACGAACCCGCAAATCAGGGTCATCGGCGCGCGCAGTGCCTGCGCCCACCAGCACCGCATCATGGCACGCGCGCATGGCATGCACGGCGCGGCGCGCCTGTGGTCCGGTAATCCAGCGGCTTTCGCCCGTGGCCGTGGCAATGCGCCCGTCCAGTGTCAGCGCCAGTTTCAGGGTGAGCAGCGGGCGGTTTTGCGTCAGGCGCAGCAAGAAACCCGCATTGGCCGCATGGGCGGCGGCCGCTTCGACACCTTCGACAACCTCGACCCCGGCGGCGCGC
The DNA here is from genome assembly GCF_052379845.1 of Roseinatronobacter sp. NSM. Taxonomy (NCBI): domain Bacteria; kingdom Pseudomonadati; phylum Pseudomonadota; class Alphaproteobacteria; order Rhodobacterales; family Paracoccaceae; genus Roseinatronobacter; species Roseinatronobacter sp. NSM. The sequence goes on from NZ_JBQTCF010000011.1 coordinate 81,589, forward strand.
AACATCGCATGCCCGCGCCCCGCCACGCGCGGGTCAGGGTCGGTCAGCGCCGTGACCACACGCGCCACGCCCGCGCGGATCAGCGCGTCTGAACACGGTGGCGTCTTGCCATGATGGGCGCAGGGTTCCAGACTGACATAGGCCGTGGCCCCGCGCGCATCACAGGCGGCAAGCGCCATCGCTTCGGCATGGGGGCGCCCGCCCGGTTGCGTCCAGCCGCGCGCCAGGATGCGCCCGTCCTTCACAATGACGCAGCCCACCGCAGGGTTGGGCCACACCCGCCCAAGGCCGCGCCGCCCCAGCGCAATGGCCAGCCGCATGAAGGCGGGGTCAATCGGGTGCGTCAAGGTCTAGTCGGCCTCTTTGGGTTCGGGGCGCAGTTCGGACACGAATTTGTCGAAATCATCGGCTTCCTGAAAGTTCTTGTAGACACTGGCAAACCGCACATAGGCCACGGTATCAATGCGCGCCAGCGTTTCCATGACAATCTCGCCGATCATCTTGGACGGAATGTCGGTATCGCCCAGCGATTCCAGACGCCGCACCATGCCGGAAATCATCTGGTCGATACGGTCATGTTCAATGGGGCGTTTTTGCATGGCAATCCGGATGGAGCGTTCCAGCTTTTCGCGGTCAAACGCTTCGCGCCGGCCATTGGTCTTGACCACGACCAGATCGCGCAATTGCACACGTTCATAGGTGGTGAACCGCCCCCCGCAGGCCGGACAGAAGCGCCGTCGCCGGATGGCACCGTGATCCTCGGCGGGGCGTGAATCCTTCACTTGCGTGTCGGTATTGCCACAGAACGGACAGCGCATGACCTCTCCCTCGGGTTTGTTCGGGTATCTGACGCAAGAACTATAGGCAAACCCCGACTGATTGGGTAGCGCGAAATGCCTGCCACCAGATACGGGCGGGGCGTTGTTGCATGGCGGACTCAGGGGGGGGCCGTTTGCGGGCGCGCTGGATTTTCCCTGCCACGGTGTGCCCGTGCGGCATGCTGGCCCTTGTCTTGGCGTCAATCCAGTGGCAAGGAATGGCCATGACACAGCACCCTGAAAAAAAGCTTGCCCTGATCACGGGCGCATCGCGCGGCCTTGGGGCTGCATTGGCCGAAACCCTTGCGGGCACGGGCTGGCATATTGTGGCCGTCGGGCGCACCCTGGGCGCGCTGGAGGAACTGGATGACCGTATTCAGGCCCTTGGCGGCAGTGCAACACTGGCCGCGCTGGACATCACCAATGACGATGCCATGCGCCATTTGTGCCGCGATATACATGACCGTTGGGGCGCGCTGGACCTGTGGGCGCATATGGCCATCTATGCCCCGCCCATGACGCCCGCCGACCATATTCCGCTGAAGGATTGGGAAAAATGCGTGGCGGTGAACATGCGCGCAACCGGATTCCTGATTCCCATGGTCGCGCCCTTGCTTGCGGCCAGTGCGGACCGTGGCACCGCGCTGTTTGTGGATGACCCTGCCGCCTCGGGGCGGTTCATGGGGGCTTATGGTGCGTCCAAATCCGCGCAAATGGCGCTGGCACGCGCATGGCAGGCCGAAAGCACGAAAACCGGCCCGCGCGTGCTGATTGACGCAGCCCCCCCCATGCCCACCGCCACCCGCGCGCGTTTCTTCCCCGGCGAGGACCGCGCCACCCTGACGCCCTGCACCACACAGGCCGCGCGACTGGCCGCGCAGCTGTAACGCCGATTGGCGCGTGATGGGCCATGATGCACCGATTTGGGCGCAAAGCCGCCCAAATGCCGCCACAATACCCCGCTAATTTTATGAATAATTAAGGTTGGTATGCGTAACCCCGGCTGGCAGCCCCGAAAAGCTGTCATCACTGGGCGCGCAGGCAGCGATTTTGCGCTGCTGCGGTGTTAAAAGGTGCAAAGTCATGCTGAAGCTACTCCACGCCCAATCCGGCCTGGTGCCCCTGTTGCGGCGCATAGCCATTTTCCAGCGTGCCGAAGATGGGGCAATCCTGATATTTGGTCTGTTCGCCTTCGTCATCATGTTGTTGGTGGGCGGCGTTGCCGTGGACATGATGCGCTATGAGGCGCACCGCGTCCATATGCAGGGCACCGCAGACAGGGCTGTTCTGGCCGCTGCCATGCTGCGCGAAAACCCCGCCAACCCCGATCCCGCCGATGTGGTTCAGGCCTATTTCGACGCCGAAGGGCTGGGGGATCATGTGCGCGGGCGTATCACAGTGCAGGACTCCGCGGCGACCGGGCGCACGGTCAGTGTCGCCCCCGAAGGCAATATGGACACCTTCTTCCTGCGCTGGAGTGGGGTAAACCGGCTGAACATGGCCACCCCCGCCACCGCAAGCGAAGGGCTGGCGGAAGTTGACATTGAAATTGTCATGGTGCTGGACGTGTCAGGGTCCATGATGGACGTGGGGCGCATGGACAATTTGCGCTCGGCGGCAATCGACTTCGTCGAGGAAATGCTGGGCGACAGCCAGAACGGCAATGTCGCCATCACCTTTGTGCCCTACAGCACCGAAGTCATCATGCCTGCGGGCACGCTGGGGTATTTCAACAATCTGGCCGATCCGCTGTCAGGGTCGATGCACAACGCCTTCTGCATTGATTTTCAGTCATGGGACAGTGTGACCGACACCATCAACGCGCCCATGATCCGGCGCAATTGCGTGCTAAGCTCGAACACCAGCTATCTGATCAACGAAATGCCGATCCGCCCGTATGTGCGCGACGTGACAACCGCCACCAACATCATCAACGCGCTTGGCCCGAACTGGGGCACCTCTATTGATCTGGGGGTGCGCGCGGGCGCAATGTTCTTTGACCCCACCCTGCGCCCGGTCATCAACCACCTGGTCGACAGTGGCGAGGTGGACAGCATTTTCGCCAACCGCCCCCATGACTGGGACCGCCCCGCCACAGTGCGCGCCATGATCCTGATGACCGACGGCGAAAACTGCTGCTTTTGGGAAAACGATCCCAGCACACGCAAGCCTGACGTGGAAACCCAGGACGCGGACACTGTGTCGGTCTGCACCGCGCTGAAGGCGCAGAATGTGCAAATTTACGGCGTCGCATTTGAAGCGCCCGAAGGCGGGGCAAGATTGATGGAAGCCTGTGCCTCCTCGCCCAACCATTATTTCAACAGCTCCGGCGAGGAACTGATTGCGGCCTTCCAGTCCATCGCCACACATGTGCAAACCTTCTCGCTGCGGTTGACACAATGACAGGTCTTTGGGGTATATCGCACGCGCTTTCGCGCTTCCGGCGCAATGACGACGGCGCGGCAACAGTCGAATTTGTCATTCTGTTCCCGCTGGTGCTGGCCATGATGCTGGGTGCCATTGATCTGGGGATCACCATGTTGCGTCAGGTCATGCTGGACCGCGCCGTGGACGTGACTGTGCGCGATGTGCGCCTTGGCAAGATCGGCACCAACGGGTCAGAGCGCATGTCTGACCTGATCTGTTCCAACGCCGTCTTGCTGCCCGATTGCAACAACAACATTACGGTGGAAATGATGCCGGTGAACACATCGGATTTCACCGGCCTTGATGGCCCGTTTCCCTGCATCGACGACCAGCAGCAAATCACCGCTGCTGTGACGTTCGACCCTGGCGCTGGCGGCGCAGAACAGGAACTGATGCTGCTGCGCATCTGTGTGATCGCCGAACCATTTTTGCGCGTGACCGGTCTGTTTTCCGGTCTGGATATCAACCCTGACGGAAAACTTGTGCTGACCAGCCGCAGTGTATTTGTCAACGAACCTAGGTAACACGCCATGATCTGCCAATCTGTGCTTGCCCGAATGATGCGCCCCATCACGCAATTCCGCGCCGAGAGTCGCGGGTCTGTCAGTGTGGAAATGGTGCTGGTGCTGCCGCTGCTGATATTTGCCTATGTCGCCAGTCTGGTGTTTTTCGACGCCTTTCGCGCGCGGCGCGATGCGCAGGTGGCCGCGCTGACAGTGGCCGATCTGTTGTCGCGCAACACGGCCGCTGTGACCACCGCCTATATGGACGGCCTGAACGAAGTGTATGATTTCCTGATTTCAGGCGATCAGGAAACGCGGCTGCGCATGTCATCGGTGATGTGGGACCAGATTGCGGATGAACCGCAGGTCATGTGGTCCTATGGCACGCGCGGCTTTCTGTCGCTGGATGATTTTGCCGCCATAACCGCCGATGATGACAGGGCCGAGGATTTTGCCGCCAGCCGTGGCCTGAACGTGGCTGTCAGCAATCTGGCGCGGACGCAGGCCAATGGCGGCGGCATAGGCCTAAGCGTTGCGCAGCAGCGGATCAACGCGCGCCTTGGCACTGTTGATTCAGGCACGCCTGTTTATGACGATATCAACCCGTCTTTGTCTGGCAATCACGGTCGCTTTGACTCGGTTGACCTGCAGGCGCCAGTCGCGGATCTGGGCGACCGCATCCCACCCATCCTGCCGGGAGAGGCGCTGCTGCTGGTCGAAAGTTTCAGCATGTGGCAGCCACTCTTTACCCAAATCCTGCCCGCCACACGCCTGACCCCCATTGCCGTGACGCGCCCGCGCTTTTCGCCCTTCATCAATTACGAAGGCAATACCACAACCTTCCCCGAAGGCTTGCCCGAAACCTTGCCCGAAGTGGGCGAACCCGAAGCCCCCATCGAGGAGGAGGAAGAAGAAACCCCGCCAGAGCCTGAAACCAGTGTCACAATCATTGACACCGCGTTTACCAGTGGCGTGCCCGCAGGCTGGTCCAGCACCACGCTAACACAAACCACAAACCCCACATTGGGCAATTTCCTTGGCCCGTTTGGCGGTGAAACATGGACCGCGCCACTGACCTATGGGGTGAACCTTGGTGAAACATCCCAATCCGCGCGGTTCGAATTCAACCTGTTCATCATCGACAGTTGGGACGGGTATGATGCCACTTGGGGGCTGCCCGAAGGCGAAATGTTCGCCCTGACCGTCAATGGCCAGTCCATCGCCACCGAGGCCTTTCAAGCTGGCCCATGGGGCAATATGGCCGCCACGCGCCGCACAGTGGCAGACCGCCCAGAGGGGCGCTTCACCACCACAATGACCCTGCTGGAAAGCACCCAAAACCAATGGGGCAGCGGCTGGACCGACCAGATATGGCGTGTCGTTGTCGATGTGGAAAACCCCGCAACCAGTTTCACCATGGGGTTCAGTGCCAATCTGGATGAAGCCATTGACAATGAATCCTTCGGCCTGCTGAATTTCAAGCTGACGGCGGAACGTGGCGCCCATGGCAGCCGTTTCATCCCCCCGGCAAGTTTCGCCCTGAACACCACAAATAAATTCCCCCGCTATTCCGGCTGCCCCGACACGCGCCTGTCGGCCAAAACCCACAATCTTAGTGTAGATAACCTGTGGTCGCCCGAATTGCGCCACCGCGCCCGCGCAGGCGGCGGCCAACGGCTGACCAGTTGTTCGGGCTTTGGCGGCTGGTTCAGCCCCTATAGCGGCTATTTCGACGCGAACCCCAGCTTTGTCATCAATTACGACAAGCAAGGCACAAACTGGGATGGCAGCCGCCTGCGCATTGAAACCAACGATGGCAATTCCGGCTATAGCTGCAATTCCGCCTTGCTGGCACGCGACTCTGTTGGCCAGTGGCATTTCAGCGACAGCATCAGCTTGTTGGGATTGCTCAATAACAATGCGCGGCTGAACATGGGCCATATTCCTAGCGGCACAATCCATGTCTGGGTGGGGCGGTCTGCCTCCGGGCAGTGCAACACGGATATACAGTTCAGCAATTACTGATCCAGACCCGGAAACGCGAAAGTGGCCTTTTGCGGACACTGGGAATGCCCCAAGGCGCGGAGCAAAGGCCGCAGGCCGCCGCGCCATCGGCGGGCCGTCCCGCGGCCTGCCGATTTCGCCAGTTCCACGCCAAGCCTTTGAACTCAGGAGTATGCCGCCTGCATAAACTGCATTCCTAAAACGTCGGATCGGCAGACCCCGGCCCGCCGATAGCGCGGGCTTTGTCCAAGGGCGAGCGTCCGCTTCAGGCCATTCCCGCCCGAAAGGTCAATCCTGCCAGCACCAGTTCACCCGCAAGCACGAAACCGCGCCAACCATGCGGCCCGCCCCCCTGCTCTGCTACGGCGCCGGTTATTTGCGGAATTTGTCCAGACTGACGACTTCGCCGCTTTTTTCCTCTGACGGGGCGTCTTCCATCATCGGGGCTTCATCAAAGCTGTCATCATCTTCGTCGTCATCATCGTCGTCGCTTTGCAATTCGAAGCGCAGCCCGAATTCAACGGAAGGGTCAACGAAAGTGGAGATCGAATCAAACGGGATATACAGCGGTTCGGGCGAATTCCCGAAATTCAGCGTAATGGCAAAACCGTCTTCATCCACATCAAGATTCTCGAACCAGTTTTGCACCACCAGCGTAATTTCCTCTGGGTAGCGGTCGCGCAGCCAGTCGGCCATCTGCATATCGGGATGGCCAGTATCGACAGTTATGAAAAAATGATGCGCGCCCGGCAGGCCGTCGCGGGCAACCCCTTCCATCACGCTGCGGATCAGGCCGCGCATGGCTTCGTGCATCAGATTGCCGTAGTCTATGCCGCGTGTCATCTCTGGTTCAACCTTCGCCTTGTGCATTGTCACATGTGACATGTCGCATCCGCCCTGCATGTGCAGCATAAGCAAATCATCCCCGAATGAAAGAGGGGGCGCGCGCTTTTTGCCACTTTTTGCCGGACCGGGAAAAAACTGTCGGTCCTGCGCGAATATGGTGCCAACTGTTTGAAAGTGCAGGCTTCTGTTGCCAGGTGCCTGCGAACCCCGCCTTACGCGGCTAAGCGCAAGGGCTTAAGTTTCGGTTTGGTTACTGCTTACGCAGCAACTGCTACCGGAGCACGGTTGTCATTTGCAACTGTACGATTTGCACCGATAACGGTGGTGGCTCACCGAGACAAAGCTAACCCCTTTAGACGTTCGTCGATCCTGTTTCGGCCCCATTGTCCCCAAATGAAGGATAAATGGTGGAGCCGCCGGGTACCGCCCCCGGGTCCGATCCGCTTATTACGAGCGCGTTTATGTCCATAGTTCCTTGCGGAACACGCCTAATCTAGGCGCTGGGGGGGGCAGTTGCAAGGGGGCTTGCTACCCTGGCAACCGCGCCCGCGCAATTTGACGGGTGCTTAGCGGTCTACATAGATCTGCAGCGCTTCGCCTTGCCCGTTGCGGCCGTAAATATCCACCCGGACCTTGGCGCCCCCTTGGGTGACCGCGCGGGCGGCGACGGGGTCTATGCGGCCATTTTGCATCATGCGTTCCATGATCGCCCGATTCTGCGCAGTGCCGAAAAAACCGTCCCAGTCGTCACCGGGATGGGCAATGCCGAAACGGTGGTAATTCGCGCGGTCCTGCCGCAAGATTTGCCATGGCTGCGTCAAGCGCTGGCCGTTGGAATTGACCAAATCTTCCTTGCCTATATACGCGTGATAGGATGCGATCAGCGTTTGGCCCTGCGCGGCTGCGGCGCTGGCAACTACCAGCGCAAGCATAAGAAGAATAACAGGCTTCACAACATAGTCCTTGCGCTTTATCATGTTAGTGGCAACAGTATTGGCACAATTGCGCCTGTAATCAAGCCTGTTGACGGGTCTGAACTGCCACGCGCGGTGCACGGATATTGACCGCGCATTCCGCGCCCCACCCGCTTGACACAGCGCCACCTTTGCCCCATAGGACAGCTTCCGTTCGGGCATTCGGCCCGCGCGGCGTTATGGTATTGTCCGCAACGCGGACACGCCGCCCGAGGCAGCTTAACGCCCGCAGCAGACGCGGGGGCCACAGGGCGCGGAGAATGATGAAGGAACAGACCGAATGTTTGCGGTCCTCAAAACTGGTGGTAAGCAATACCGTGTGCAGGCAGGCGATGTGCTGCGCGTGGAACGTATTGCTGCACAAGCTGGCGACAAAGTCCAGTTCAACGAAATTCTGATGCTCGGCGGCGATACGCCTGTAATCGGTGCGCCTGTTGTAGACGGCGCTGCCGTGCAAGCCGAGGTTATTGACCAGATCAAGGCCGACAAGGTCATCCATTATGTCAAACGCCGCCGCAAGCACAGCTCGCAGCGCACAAAAGGCCACCGCCAGAAGCTGACACTGGTGCGCGTGACCGACATTCTGGCATCGGGCGCTGAGTCGACCGGCGTGATGGCAGCTATCGGCACAGGGTCAGTGTCAGGTTTCGCCATTGAAGCAGCGGCACCGGCAAAACCAGCTAAAGCAGCCAAGGCAGGCGCCGCGGCAGTGGAAGGCAGCAAGCCTGCCAACCTGCTGAGCGAAGCGCGCGACGGCAAGGCAGATGACCTGAAAAAGATTTCTGGCGTCGGCCCGAAGCTGGAAACGCTGTTGAATGAAAATGGCGTGTTCCATTTTGACCAGATTGCCGCTTGGAATGCCGCCGAGATTGCCTATATGGATGATCAACTGTCATTCAAGGGCCGGATCGAACGTGATGGCTGGATTGACCAAGCCAAACAATTCGCAGCCGAGAAGGAGTAACACCTCATGGCACACAAGAAAGCAGGCGGTTCCTCCCGCAACGGTCGCGACTCAGCAGGTCGCCGCCTTGGCGTTAAGCTCTATGGTGGGCAGCACGCGATTCCCGGTAACATTATCGTGCGTCAGCGCGGCACCAAACATTGGGCCGGCGAAGGCGTCGGCATGGGCCGCGACCACACCCTGTTTGCACTGACCGAAGGCCGCGTAACCTTTACCAAAGGTCTGAAGGGTCGCAGCTTCGTGTCCATCGCCCCGATGGTGGACGCAGCAGAGTAAGCCGAACTTTTACATTTTACATGTAGAACAGGGTCGGCAGCAATGCCGGCCCTGTTTATTTTCTGGCATCCCCGCGCATGGAGGAGTGTGCAGGGCAGCGTCAACGCCCTGTTTTGGAGGAATGAAATGACCATGACGACCCTGCCACTTGCAGATCAGCCGATTCTTACATCGGAACGACTGGTTTTGCGGCCCTTGCAAAAGTCGGATGCAGCGCTTCTGGGCATGTATTCGGGCGACAAGCGCGTGGCCGAGGGGACGCGGTCCATTCCCCACCCCTTGCCGCCCGGCGCCACAGAGCAATTCATCGAACGTGCGCTGTCGGCCAAGCGCGATGAAGATGTGTGGGTGATGGACGGGTCGGCCACGGGGTCTGCGCCGGTGCTGGGGCTGGTGTCGCTGAAACCACTGGACCGCCAGCAAAGCCAGATCGGGTTTTGGGTCGCGCCTGCGTTCTGGAATGCAGGCTACGCGTCCGAGGCGCTGCGCTGTATCATTGCGGCCAATCCGCATAAATCGCGCACCCTATTCGCAGAGGTGTTTCAGGACAACACAGCATCAGCGCATGTGCTGACCAATGCCGCCTTCGATTACCTGGGGGACGCCGAAGCCTATTCTGTGGCGCGCCGCGCAGCGGTGCCAACCTGGACCTATATCCGGCGCATGTCCCCGTCCGAATAGGCGAAAACCAGGTCACGGGGGCGCGGGAACCGCGCGCCCCAGTTCCCATGTGGCGGGCGATCTATGCAAGGGGTTTGGCGCTTCAATCAGTATGCCGTCGCATACTGATTGATTTCCCCCTGTCAAGCCGCTAAGCACTGGGCAAATCCTGTCCAAGACAATGGAGTCCGCACATGACCACCACCCGCATTGAAACCGACAGCTTCGGCCCACTGGACGTTCCCGCAGACAAGTATTGGGGCGCACAAACGCAGCGCTCCATCATCAATTTCCCCATCGGCTGGGAACGCCAGCCCGTGCCGATCATCCGCGCCTTGGGGGCCATCAAATGGGCCTGCGCGCTGGTCAACCGGGAACAGGGCACGCTGGACGCGGACCTGGCCGACGCCATCACCACCGCCGCGCAAGAAGTGTTTGACGGCAAGTTTGACGACAATTTCCCGCTGGTCGTGTGGCAAACAGGGTCAGGCACCCAGTCCAACATGAACGCCAATGAAGTGATTTCAAACCGCGCGATTGAAATTCTGGGCGGCGAAATGGGGTCGAAGAAACCTGTCCACCCCAATGACCATGTGAATATGGGCCAGTCCAGCAACGACACCTTCCCCACCGCCATGCATGTGGCCATCGGCATGCTGGCGCGCGATGTGCTGTTGCCGGGGCTGCATAAACTGCATGCAGCACTTGCCGCGAAATCCGAGGAATTCAAGGACATCATCAAGATTGGCCGCACCCATACCCAGGACGCCACGCCCCTGACGCTGGGGCAGGAATTCGGCGGCTATGCCCATCAGGTGAAAATGGGCATTGCGCGTGTGGAAATGTGCCTGCCCCATATTTATGAACTGGCGCAGGGCGGCACGGCTGTGGGCACAGGGCTGAACACGCGCAAGGGCTGGGATGTGAATGTGGCGGGCCATATTGCCAAAATCACCGGCCTGCCGTTTGTGACCGCCCCCAATAAATTTGAAGCGCTGGCCGCACATGATGCCATGGTCATGTTCTCGGGGGCGCTGAAAACGGTGGCGGGGTCATTGTTCAAGATCGCCAATGACATGCGGCTTCTGGGGTCCGGCCCGCGGTCGGGCTTGGGCGAGTTGATCCTGCCGGAAAATGAACCGGGCAGTTCCATCATGCCCGGCAAGGTCAACCCCACACAGGCCGAAGCGCTGACTATGGTCTGCGCCCATGTCATGGGCAATGACGCCGCCGTGGGCTTTGCGGGGTCGCAGGGGCATTTTGAACTGAATGTCTATAACCCGATGATGAGCTATAATGTGCTGCAATCCATGCAGCTTCTGGGCGATGCGGCGTCCAGCTTCACCGATAACATGGTGGTGGGCACCCGCGCCAATGTGGACCGCATTGACCGCCTGATGAAGGAATCGCTGATGCTGGTCACCGCACTTGCGCCCACCATCGGCTATGACAACGCCACCAAAGTGGCCAAGACCGCACATAAGAACGGCACCACATTGAAAGAAGAAGCCATCGCGCTGGGGTTTGTGGACGCCGAAACATTTGACCGCGTGGTGCGGCCCGAAGACATGATCGGCCCGAAAGACTGACAGACTGGCGCGCGCCCCGAAAGGGGCGCGCTGAATTTTCGCGCAAGGCACCATAGCTGGCAGTCCCGGTTGCCCGAAACGCCCCCTGCATGCGCAGCAGCCTTCTGATGAAATACCCCGTGACGACAGCACAGCTTTTGCCCGTGCCACGCACGGGCAGCGCCCGACCCGCCCCCACGGGGCGGGCGCGGGGGACAGTGTGGCGCAGGGTGATCGGCCCCCAATTTTTCTTATTGCGCCCCCCGGCCCCACCCCGTTACCATTCCTGCATGACACAAATCATCAACCTTCGCACCGCCCGCAAGCAGGCCACCCGCGCCAAGGGGCGCAAGCTGGCAGATGCGAGCGCCGCCAAACATGGCCGCAGCAAGGCCGAACGCAGCTTGCAAGACGCGCGCCAAGCCAAGGCGCGCGCCGAACTGGACGCCCATAAACGCGACCCCGCCCCATGAACGCGCGCCCCGTCAAACATTCGCTGACATTGCGCGGCCACCGCACATCCGTGTCGCTGGAACATATTTTCTGGCAGGAATTCCGCCGCATCGCGCGTGAACGCGGGCTGGCGCTGAACCTGCTGGCCGCGCAGATCGACGCCAGGCGCGGCGATGTGGGGCTGGCATCGGCCATCCGGGTGTTTGTGCTGGAAACCGCATTGCAACAGGACCAGCACGACCCCACCCAGACGCCCTGACCCCTGCGCCTAGCGCTGCGGCATGCCCTGCCCGCGTGTCACCCGGCGTTGCGCGGCAATGCGGTAGGGCGCGTTTGGTGCCCCATACCCGTCATAGCGGCCATCGCGCTGGACAATCTCGAAAAACAGTCCGTCCTTGCGCGGGGTGCTGAACAGCTGGAAGAAACTGCCGCCCTCATCCTCGTCATACAGGATACTTTCGCGTTCCAGCCGGTCCACAAGTTCCTGTGGCAGCCCGAAGCGCGCCTTCAGGTCGGCATAGTAATTCGCCCCCAGCCGCAGCCGTTCAAACCCGCAGGCCGCCAGTTTGGCGGATGTGCCGAATATATCATCGGTGGCAAAAGCCACATGCTGCACCGAGGCGCCCAGACTGTCCTGAATGAACCGCCCCGCAAATGTGCGGTGGGTGTCCGCGCCATTCAGTGTCAGGCGCAGCCCCCCGCTTTTGATGGCCTGAGAACGCACCACACCGCCGGGGTCAATGACATCGACAATCGGGGATTTCTGCGCCTGAAACAGGGTCGTGTAATACAGCGACCAACTGAGCATTTCATCATAGGCCATGGTCTGCCCGATATGGTCAATGCGCGTCAGCCCGGCCCCGCCCGCAACGGGCCGCACATCGAAATCGCGGTGCCATATCCGGCCCAGTTCCGGCCCGTCATCCAGCAAGCGCAGCAACCCACCCCCCAAGGAATGCAGCGCGGGAATGGACAATTCCCCCGGACCGTGTTCGGTGCCGTCATTGGCATCGGCGCCCAGTTCGCGCGCGCGGGCCTGCGCTTGTGCGGCATCGGGCAGTTGCAGCGCAATTTCGCTGATGCTGGTGCCGTGGTTTACCCATGTCAGATGCGCATGGCCCTTGCTTTCGGTATTGACCAGAATATTGATCCCGCCCTGCCGCCACAGCGCCACGGATTTGGACACATGCTGCCCCGCCTGTTCAAACCCCGCCCGCGACAGGAACGCACCCAGATCCTGTTCTTCGTCCCCCGATGTGGCGAATTCAAGAAAGGCCACATCCTGCACCTGCTGCGGCGCGGGCATCACGGGCAGCGGCTGTGGCAGGTCCGGTTCCGCGCGGCGCGCCGCATCCAGCAACGCCTTAAGCGAACGCAGCGCGTCATGCGCAATTACCCCGGCAACGCCCCCGCGGAACTGGTCGTTGAAAATTTCAGGGCTGAACACATGGTCATAGCCCGTGGCCAGAACCGCGCGGGCAAACCCGGTGACGTCCAGTTCCCCTTCCAGCGGCATGCAGCGGAAATGCCGCGACAAATACAGCAGGTCCATGTCAATGCGCGGCGCATCGGCCAGATGCACATAGAAAATGCGGTCCCCCGGAATGCGGCGGATGGTGTCCACATCAATGCCGCGCGCAAGGGTATGAAAACTGTCCAGCACCAGCCCAAGGGCAGGATGGTCCGCGCGGCGCACAATTTCCCATGCGTCGCGGTGGTCATTGACATGCCGCCCCCAGGCCAGCGCTTCATACCCCACGCGCAGACCACGGCGCGCGGCGCGTTCGCCCAATTCATGCAGGTCAGCGGCGCAGCGGTCCACGCCCCCGCGCGCCGCCGGGTGCAGGTTGGAACACACCAGCATCAGGTCGCAGCCCAATTCGCCCATCAGGTCGAATTTATGTTCCGCACGCGCGAAAGCGCGGCTGCGCAGCGGTTCGGGCAGTCCTTCAAAATCGCGGAAGGGTTGGAACAGCGTGATCTCCAGCCCGTAATCGCGCACCATACGCCCGATGTCGCGCGGGCTGGCGTCCGAGGCAATCAGATCCTGTTCAAATATCTCAACCCCGTCCAGCCCGGCGGCGGCGATGGCTTCCAGTTTCTGGCGCAAATCACCAGCAATGGACACTGTGGCAAGGGACAGTTTCATGCGACCCCCTCGGCCGGGGCCAGCAGATCAGCGCGCAGTTGCGGCAGGTCCAGCGCCCGCCCGCCCGAAAACAACGCCCAGGCATGCACGCCCTGCCAGAAGAACAATTCCCATCCCGACAGCACTTGCGCGCCTTGCGCCTGCGCATCGGTCAGAAACTGTGTGTCCGCAGGGGTATAGACTGCATCAAACGCCCATTCGGCGCCTGCCATGGCACTGCGCGCCAATGGCGTGCCGTCATGGCCGACCATGCCCACAGGGGTGCAATTGACAACACCTTGCGCGCCCGCTGCGCCCTGTTGCGCATCATCGGCAACCTGCACCACCACCCCGGGCGCGGCCTGGCGCAAATCTGCGGCCAGGGCGTCTGCCTTGCTGCGGTCGCGGTCCACAAGGCGCAAGTCCCGCACCCCCAGCGCCACCAGCCCAAACGCCACCGCGCGCCCCACACCGCCTGTGCCGATCATCAGCACCGCGCCTACTGGCGCATCCCCGCGCAGCCCGCGGTAGGCGGCCATGAACCCTGAATAGTCGGTATTATGCCCCACTGGGCCGTCTGGTTCGAAAATCACTGTATTGACCGCCCCCACCGCCCGCACCAGCGGGTCAGGAACTGTCACGCGCGCGACCACCTGTTCCTTATAGGGATAGGTGACATTCACACCCCGGTAGCCCCCCGCCGCCGCATCAGCAAACACGGAAGCAAAATCCTTGCCCAGCAGGGCGGGCACCAGCCGGTCATATTGCACGCGCAACGCGTTCTGGCGTCCCGCCAGAACATGCAACAGCGGCGAGCGTGACGCGGCAATATTGTCGCCAATCAGTCCAAGCAGCAGATCGGGGGTCATTGGTCCCTCATTTGGTACGGGAAGCGAAAAGCCGCGCCTTCGCCCATTTCCAGGGCGGGGTATGCGACAGGAAGATAAAGATTACCGCCGCCAGCAGCACCGACGACAGCGGGCTTGAAAACACCCCGTCAAAGAAGCGCCCCCAATCTTCGCGCGCGGTGATGATGGCGCGGCGCCAGTTGTCATCCAGCAGGCGCGACAGGATCACCCCCAGAATGACCGGACCCAGCGGATAGCCATAATGGCGCATGAAATAGCCCAGCACCCCAAAACCCAGCATCCAATACACATCGGTAATGGCGTTATTGACCGCATAGGCCCCCACGATGGACAGGATCAATATCAGCGGGATCAGCACGGCGCGCGGCATTTCCACCAGCTTGGTGAACAGACGTATGCCTGTCAGGCCGAAGATCAGCAGGAAGATATTGGCAAATGTCAGCGCGCCCACAATGAACCAGAACATTTCGGGGCGGTCAATCATCAGCATCGGGCCGGGGTTCAGGCCATGGATGAACAGCGCGCCAATCATGATTGCCGTGACCGCATCGCCCGGAATGCCCAATGTCATCATGGGCACGAACGCCCCGCCCACAGCGGCGTTATTGGCGGCCTCCGGGGCAACCAGCCCTTCCATGGCCCCTTCGCCAAAGGGGGTTTCGGGGTTTTTGGTCACGCGCTTGGCATGGTCATAGGCCATCAGCGCCGCAATATCGCCGCCCGTGCCCGGCAAGGCCCCGATGGTCACCCCGATGGTGGAAGTCTGCATTGACAAGGGCAGGTGTTTTCGCACCACCTTCCATGACGGGATGATGCGCCCCACCTTCTGGCGAATGGCCTTCTTGTCGACATGGTGCAGCTGCAACAACGCCTCGGACACACCGAACATGCCGATCATCACCGCGATAAAGGAAATGCCCCCGTTCAGCAGCGACAGATCGAAGGTGAAGCGCGGCGTGAATGTCAGCGGGTCACGGCCAACCGCCCCGATGGCCACCCCCAGCGCCCCGGCAAAGATACCCTTGACCAGTGATCCGGTCGACAGCGACCCCACCAGCAAAATGCCCAGCACCGCCAGAAACATGTAATCGCGCGGCTGGAACCGCAGCGCAAAGTCAGACACCAGCGGCGCGGCCACCGCCAGCACGGCAATTCCCACAAACCCGCCGATCACGGACATCACAGTGCTGACACCGATGGCCTGACCGGCCTCGCCGCGTTTGGCCATGGGGTAGCCGTCCAGCGCTGTGGCAATGGCCGACGGTGCGCCGGGAATGTTCAGCAAAATCGCCGTGCGCGCGCCGCCATAGACGCCCCCCATGTAAATGCCCACCATCAGCGCCAGCGCCGGATAGACCGACCATGAGAAGGTGAAGGAAATCAGGATGGACACTGCCATAGTGACCGAAAGGCCCGGAATGGCCCCGATATAGATGCCCGCAAACGTGCCCAGCGCCACCAGCGCCAGAAGCTGCGGTTGCATCAGCACAGTTGCAAAAGCCCAAAACGCATCCATTATCGCGCCCCCCCGAACAGGTTGCGGATCAGGTGCACAAGTTCCGCTTCAGGCACGATGCCCGCAGGCATAAGCACCGTGAACACGATACGAAACACAATCCAGATGCAGACCAGCGCGCCCAGCCCCACGCCCGCAGAAAAGACCCAGCCGCGCCCCAACAGCCGGATGCCAAGCACCAGAAACAGCGCCGTTGTGGGCAAAAACCCAAGCGGGCGCACGGCCAGCGCATAGGCCACAAGAAACCCCACGAAGGCCAGCACTCGCCACGGCAGAATGTCACGCGCCAGCGTTTCGCCTGCCACTTTCGGCAGGCGCACAGTCTGCGCAACCACAATCAGCATGCACACCACCATGATGGCGGCAGTCACCACAGGCACGGTTCCGGGGGCAGACAGTTTGCCAAAACCCGATATGCCGAACGCTTCGTTCAGCAAGACCACGCTTGCGCCCAGCAAAAAGAAGGTAAAGACAAGCTCGCCGGGGCGGCGTTGCTTCGCATACCCCCCCGGCGTCGCATCAGAGGTTCCGTCATGATGATCAGTATCACCGCGGAAATTGGGGTCCATTGCATTCTCCCTGCATCGGCGATCGGGTTGCGTGGCTTGGGCGCGGCGCAGCCAGCGCCTGTATCACGGCCCTATGACAGCACTACCACATCGCGGCAGGCAACACGTCACAAAACAAATCTCGGCGCGCGCGCGGGCCCAAAGGGCGGCTGTCCGAGAGTGCGGCAAATCCGGGGTGCCGCAGGGGGCCAGCAAGCTGCGCCCCTTGCGGCATATGCTGCCCGCCAGCGTGACGGACAGCGCCTTCAGGCCCGCGCGTCACGGGCCTGATTGTGGTGGTCAGGGGCGTTCGATCCCGAAATCTTCGGGCGAGTTTTGCGTGATGCCCGCATCATGCAACAGCCATGTGGTGTTTTGCTGCCAGCGGTTCATGAAATCCGCCGCTTCGTCACCCGCAATATTCATCATCGTGAACCCGCGATTGTCGATCATTTCAACGAAATCCGCGTTCTGCGCAGCTTCGGAATAGGCGGCCTGAAGGCTGGCAACCACATCATCAGGTGTGCCGTTTTTCACGAAAATGCCGAAAAACGGACCCCATGGAAGCAGGTCGTTATAGGCGTCGTTGAACGATGTCACTGTCGGCACATCGGGCAGGCGTTCATTTGCATCGACATCGAACATGGCCAGCGGTTTCATGGTGCCTGCGCGAATACCCTCAATCGCGGCGCCCAGAACAGCGGGCATC
The DNA here is from genome assembly GCF_052379845.1 of Roseinatronobacter sp. NSM. Lineage (NCBI taxonomy): Bacteria > Pseudomonadati > Pseudomonadota > Alphaproteobacteria > Rhodobacterales > Paracoccaceae > Roseinatronobacter > Roseinatronobacter sp. NSM. The sequence continues at coordinate 98,852 of NZ_JBQTCF010000011.1, forward strand.
ACGTCAATCGCGCCCCCTTGCAGCGCGGTCAGCGCGGGGCCATCGCCATCAAAGGGAACGGAAATCACGTCCAATTCCCCTTCGACAGAATTGATCATCGCAGTGATAACCGATGGCAGGCCGCCCGGCCCGGTTGCGCCAAAACGCACTTCACCGGGGTTTGCCGCGATGAAGTCCATCAATTCGGCATAATCGTTGTAAGGGGTGTTCTGACCGGCAACCAGAATCGGCGTGCCGCGCGCCAGCAGGTTGATGGCGGTGAAATCGCTGTAGTCCTTGTCGCCAAGGCCCATCACCTTATACAGAAGCGGGTTTTCCGCGCCCATCAGCAGCGTGTAGCCATCGGCGGCCTGATCAGCCACATAGTTCAGGCCAATCGCGCCCACGCCGCCGGTCATGTTTTGCATCACAACAGTGCCGCCCAGCACCGCTTCGGCATGGGGCGTGACCGAGCGCATCACCACATCGGTTGACCCACCGGCCCCCCATTGGATAATACCTTGGATTTCCTTGGTCGGGTAGTCTTGCGCCAATGCGCCTGTTGCGCCAATCAGCATTGCGGAAATGCTACCCAGAACAGTATATTTCATTGCGTCCTCCCTGAACGGCGCGTCCATCGCGCCTTGATGCGGTTATTGCGATATATTCGCATAACGTCAAATATCAAATTCGACCTTACATGAACATCATGTTAATTACTGCGCGCGGTCGTGTCAGTCCATTGGTCGGTGGCCTGCCGTAATTCGCGCCCGAAGCGGTCAATCGTGTATTCCGCAAAATTGGACAGGTTGCGCCCTTTTTTGCGCACCACATGCACATGCACGGTCGCCTCCTCCAGCAAGGGGCGGCGCACCAGACCGGGCAAATACACCTCGGCCACGGAAAATTCGTCGATCAGGGCAACGCCCAGCCCGTGGCGCACCAGACTGACCACCGTCTGGGCAAACCGCCCGCGCATGGTCTGGCGCAACTCCACCCCCGCATCCCGAAAGGGTTTGGCCAGAATCGCGCCATAGGGGTCTGACGGGTCCACCCCGATCAGGGGTTCATCCACCAGATCACGCACCGACAGCACGGGCCGCGCGGCCAGCGGGTGCCCTTCGGGCAGGACAACCACAATACGCCCGCGCGCCAGTTCGATATTTTCAACCCCCGGGTTCTGGATGGCTGAAGACATGATCACGAATTCGCCCCGTTCCAGCAGCAGGTATTCCACGGTTTCTTCGATCTTCAGGATATTCAGGTCAATGAACAGGTCAGGATAGCGCGCGCGCACCGACCTTAGCACCCGCGCCGCAATAAACTGCGCCACTGATGGCGCGGATGCGAAGGCCAGATCGGCCCCGTCGCCCTTTTGCAGGTTGAACAACGCATCATGCAGGTTTTCCACCCCGCGATGCACTTCGCGGACCTGCTCGAACACCGCACCCGCTTCGACTGCGGGAATGAACAGCCCTTCGCGGCGTTCAAACAGGCGCAGGCCAAGGGTTTCTTCGGTATGTTTGACAAGGCGGCTTATTCCGGGGGGCGAGACGCCCAGGAATTCCGCAGCCCCGCTAATGGTGCCGCGCAGCATGACGGCGCGAATAACCTCGATCTGGCGCAGGGTAAGTTCTTTCATGGCATCCTCCCGCAGGGACATTAACATGGCGTTACGCACAGGGCCAATTCGATAATTGACGTTAAGCGTATTTCCGTCAAAGGCTGCGTGGCATGCGGAGGGAATGATGACCCCACAAACCTATGACATTGTTATTCTGGGGTCGGGCGCGGCCGGGCTTGGCGCGGCAGTCACTGCTGCCGCGCATGGCGCGCAGGTGCTGGTCCTTGAAAAAGCCGGCGTTCTGGGGGGCACCACTGCATGGTCGGGCGGCTGGATATGGGCGCCAAACACCAGTCTGGCGCGCAGCGCGGGCATTGACACCGCGCCAGACGCGCCACGGCAGTATCTGCAACACGTGCTGGGCAACCATTTCACCCCCGAACGTGTTGACGCATTTCTGGACGGCGCGCCCAAAATGGTGGAATTTTTCCACAGCCGCACCGCGCTGCAATTCGACCTTGGCGCGGGTATTCCCGACACTTACAGCCACCTGCCCGGCGCGGGTCTGGGCGGGCGGTCGGTGATTGCACGCCCCTATGACGCGCGCGCGCTGAAAGGGGACATCACGGCGCTGCGCCTGCCGCTGGCGCAAACCACCTTTCACGGCATGACAATTCAGGCAGGGCCGGACCTGCGCAGCTTCATGACCATGACGCGCAACGCGCGATCCTTCGCGCATGTTACGGGTCGCGTGCTGCGTCATGCCCGCGATCTGGCGGTGCATGGGCGGGGAATGGACTTGCGCAACGGCGCGGCGCTGGCGGGGCGGTTGATGCAATCAGCGCGCGAGCTGGGCGTGGCGTGGCGCATGAATACCCGCGTTGCCGCGTTGCTGCAGGGCGGCGGCGGGGTCAATGGCGTGCAACTGGCCTGCGGCCAGATCATCCACGCGCGCAGGGGGGTCATTCTGGCCACGGGTGGCTATGGCCATGACGCCACGCTACGCGCCGCCACCTTCCCGCGCAATGACAGCCACTGCAGCCTGTCAGTGCCAACTGCGACAGGTGACGGCGTGGCACTGGCAACGGCTGTGGGCGCGCAGTTCGACACCCGTGCCGCCGCCCCCGCCGCCTATTGCCCTGTGTCAACGGTGCCCTGCCCAGATGGCACATATCATGTGTTTCCCCATATCATTGACCGGGGCAAACCCGGTGTCATTGGCGTGTTGGCCAATGGGGCGCGGTTTTGCAACGAAGGGCTGGGCTATCATGATTATGTCACCGCCCTGCTGGGTGCCACGCCCCCCGACCACCCCCCGCAATCCTGGCTGGTCTGCGACCACCGGTTCTTGCGCCGCTACGGGTTGGGCATTGTGCGGCCTGCCCCAGTGCCATGGCGGCAGTGGCGCAGGCGCGGCTATCTGAAGACCGCCAACACGCTAGCGGACCTGGCGCACGCCTGCGGCATGGATGCGGCCGGGCTGGCGCGCACAGTGGCGGACTGGAACACCCATGCCAGCGCGGGCCATGACCCCGCATTCGGCAGGGGGACGACGCCCTATATGCGCCTGCAAGGCGACCCCGACCATGGCCCCAACCCTTGCGTTGCCCCTGTTGTGAAACCGCCCTTTCACGCGGTCCGGGTCACACCGGGCAGTTTTGGCACCTTCGCGGGGCTGGCCTGTGACGGGGCGGCGCGGGTGCTGGACCATGCAGGCGCACCGATCAGCGGCCTGTATTGCGCGGGCGCAGATGCCGCCAGCCCGTTTGGCGGGTTTTATCCAGCGGGGGGGATCAACCTTGGGCCAGCGCTGACATTCGGGTTTATTGCAGGCCACCACGCCGCCACAGGGAACCGCCCATGACACGCACATTGTCGCTTGCCCATCTTAGCGCGATTGACCTGCCGCCGCCTGAGCTTGTGCGCGCCGCCGCACAGGCCGGGTTCGATGCTGTGGGCCTGCGCCTGCTGCGCGTCACCGATGACAGCCCAGGCTATGCCCTGATGGATGACCGCGCGCTGATGCAGGGCACCCTTCAGGCACTGGCGCAAACCGGCCTGTCGGTGTCCGATATCGAATTTGTCCGCATCACGCCGGAACTGGACCCCGACGCGCTGCTGCCCCTGCTGGATGCCGGCGCGGAACTGGGCGCGCGTCACCTGATCTGCGCCCCCTATGACGATGATCTGGCGCGGCTGGGCGACAGGCTGGACCAGATCGGGGCGCATTGCGCCGCGCGCGGCCTGTCGGCGGTGCTGGAGTTCTTTCCATGGACCCCCGTGCCCGACCTTGGCACCTGCTGGGACGTGGTGCAGGGCTGCGCGCCGCATGTGGGGGTGTTGCTGGACGTGCTGCATTTCGACCGCTCTGCCAGCACATTGGACCAGATCGCGCAAATCCCACCCGCGCGCCTGCCTTTCGTGCATGTCTGCGATGCGCCGCGCCATCCGCCCTACACAACGCAGGACTTGTTGCACAGCGCGCGTCAGGACCGCTTGCCGCCGGGCGCGGGGCAAATTGACATAGCGGCCATTCTGGCAGCCCTGCCACCTGACACGCCCTTGGGGCTGGAAGTGCCCATGGCCCGCCACCTGCCCGTTGCACAACATTTGCGCAGGCTGTTTGATAGCATTGCAGGTTTTTAATCCGGCCGAAATATGCTGAACTGACGGAATGATCGCACTGCGCTGCGGGTTCGGGATTTCTGCGCCGGACCATTGTATTCACATTTTGGAATGCGTATATCTGTGCAAACCTGACCAGAAGGACCGCCAACATGATGTTGTTTCGCGCCGCCGCCCTTGCCCTGCTGGGAACTGCCCTGCCCGCACTTGCCGAAAACCTGACCCTTGCCCCCCAACATGTGACTGACTGGAAAGCAGTGTTTGCTCAGGTCCAGCCCCAAACCCACCTGCCCGCCCGCGCGCGCCTTAGCGGCACGGTGTCACGCCTAAACGTGGCCGAAGGGGATATGGTGCAGGCCGGACAGGAAATTGCCCTGATCACCGATGACAAGCTGGATTTGCAACTGGCCGCACAGGATGCCCAGTTGCAGGCGCTGACATCGCAACTGGACAATGCGCGCAGCGAATTGCGCCGCGGCGAAGAATTGCTGGAACGCGGGGTCACCACAGCGCAGCGGCTGGACGGGTTGCGCACACAGGTCGAGGTTCTGGAAGGCCAGCTTGCCGCGACCCGCGCGCAGCGGTCCGTCATCGAACAACAAGCCAGCGAAGGCATTGTTCTGGCACCAGTTTCAGGCCGCGTGCTAAGTGTGCCACTGGCCGATGGCGCAGTCGTCATGCCCGGCGAGGCTGTGGTGACCATTGGCGGCGGCGGGGTTTTCCTGCGCCTTGCCATTCCCGAACGCCATGCAAGCGCCCTGACCGAAGGGGACACAATTCGCATCGCAGAAGGTCAGGACAGGGTGACAGGCACACTTGCGCGCATCTACCCCCAGATCGAGGGCGGGCGTGTCATGGCCGATATTTCAGTGGATGATCTGGACGGCACATTCGTGAATGCCCGTGTGCTGGTGCATCTGCCCATCGGAACGCGCCCCGCGCTTCTGGTGCCGCAAGCCGCCATCACCACCCGCGCGGGCCTTGATTTTGTGCAGCTCGCGGGGCCATGGCAGGGCCTGCGCACCGTTGTTCCCGGCCTGCGCCACCAGATTGACGGGGTTGAAATGGTCGAAATCCTAAGCGGGCTTTCTGCCGGTGACATGGTAGTGCTGCCATGACCACACCTTCCCAGAACCTTGGCCTTGCCGGACAACTGACCAAGGGCTTCATCCGGTCCCCCCTGACACCCCTGATCATGCTGGCCGCGCTGGCCATGGGGCTGATGGCGCTGATGCTGGTCCCGCGCGAAGAAGAACCGCAAATTTCCGTGCCGATGGTCAATATCCTGATGCAGGCACCGGGGCTGGCCGCAGATGATGCAGTGCGCCTGATTTCGCAACCCATGGAGCGGATCATTCAGGCCATTGACGGGGTGGAGCATGTCTATTCCCAGACCCATGACAACCGCGCCATGGTGACCGCGCGGTTTGCCGTGGGCACACCGTCCGACAGCGCCATCTTGCGCGTGCATGACAAGGTGCGCGCCAATATGGACCAGATCCCCGTGGGCATTCCCGAACCGCTGATTATCGGGCGCGGCATTGACGATGTGGCCATTGTGACCCTGACACTGGCCAGCGCGCCGGATGCGGGCATCAGCGCCAGTGACCTGACGCGCCTTGCGCGCGAAATGCGCGCGGATCTGGCGCGCGTGGCCGATGTGGGCCTGTCCTATATCGTGGGCAAGGCACAGGACGCCATCCGCATAGCGCCCGACCCCGAAAGGCTGGCGCTGTATGGCGTGACGCTGCAGGACCTGACCGCCAAAGTGGCCGCCGCCAACCGCACCATGACAGCGGGCCTGCTGCGCGACGGGGGCGAACAGATTGATCTTGTCGCGGGCCAAAGCCTGACCGCGCCTGCGGAAATCGCAGGGCTGTTGCTGACCACCCGCGACAACCGCCCTGTCTATGTGGGCGATGTGGCCGAAGTGGCCTTCGTGCCCGACACATCCGAACAGCTGGTGGCCCATGTCACGCGCGGGCCGGACGGCATGATCCAGCGCGAAGCGGCGGTTACGCTGGCCTTCGCAAAACGTGGCGGGTCCAATGCCGTGGTCGTGGCCAGCGCCCTGCTGGACCGCACGGCCACGCTGCAAGACACGCTGCTGCCCGATGGGGTGACGCTGGAAATTACCCGCAACTATGGCGACTCGGCGCAGGCCAAGGCCAATACACTGCTGGTCAAACTGTTTCTGGCCACATTGTCCATCATCGCGCTGACGCTGATGGCCATTGGCTGGCGCGAAAGCATCGTGGTGGCTGTCGTCATCCCCGTGACCATTCTGCTGACGCTGTTTGCCGCCTGGATCATGGGCTACACGCTGAACCGTGTCAGTCTGTTCGCGCTGATCTTCTCCATCGGGATTCTGGTGGATGATGCGATTGTCGTGATCGAAAATATCGCCCGCCACTGGTGCATGAAGGACGGGCGCGACCGTATCACCCGCGCCATTGACGCCGTGGCCGAAGTGGGCAACCCCACCATTGTGGCAACCCTGACTGTGGTTGCGGCCCTGCTGCCCATGCTGTTTGTGTCGGGGCTTATGGGGCCGTATATGAGTCCCATCCCCGCTGTGGCTTCGGCGGCGATGATCATTTCGTTTTTCATTGCTGTGATGGTCACGCCGTGGCTGATGGTCAAGATCGCGGGCGATGCCCCCATGCATGCCCATGATGGCGCGGATGGTGGCAGATTGGGGCGGGCTTTTGCCGCTGTGGCACGGCCTGTTCTGGCCACAAAGGCGCGCAGTGCGCTGTTTCTGGGCGTGACCGTGGTTTTGTCCTTCGGCTCGCTTGGATTGCTGTATACCCAGCATGTGACAGTCAAATTGCTGCCCTTTGACGACAAGACCGAACTGGCCGTGGTCATTGACATGCCGCAGGGCAGTTCGGTGCAAGCCACGGACGCAGTTGCGCAATCAGTGGCGCGCATCGCGCTGGAGTTGCCCGAAATCACCTTCGCGCAAACCTATGCGGGCACAGCCGCCCCGTTCAATTTCAACGGGCTTGTGCGGCACTATTTCTTGCGCAACGATCCGCATATGGGCGATGTCGCGCTGACTTTGTCAGGCACCGGGCGCAGCAGCCATGATGTGGCGCTGGACTTGCGCACCCGTCTGCAGGCGCTGGACCTGCCGGCAGGGACCAGCCTGAAAACCGTGGAACAGCCCCCCGGCCCGCCGGTGATGGCCACACTTCTGGCGGAAGTCTACGGCCCCACACCGGACGCCCGCCGCCAGACGGCGCGCAAATTGCGCATGGCGTTTGAAAGCGTGGATTTCATCGTCGATGTGGATGACAGTTTCGCCACCCCGCCCCGGCGCTTGCGCGCGCTGCTCTCGCCCGACCAGCTGGAATTCTTCAGTGTGCGGGAACAAGATGTGTTCGACACCATCGCCGCGCTGAATGGCACGCAGACAGTGGGCTATTCCAGCCGGGGCGACGGGCGCCACCCCATGCCCGTGATCCTTGCGCGCGACAAATCCGACAGGGTGCTGGACGAACGCGCCCTTGCCACGCCGGTTCCCGCCAATGCCCTGCCTGCGGCAACGGGCATCGTGGAACTGGGCGATGTGCTGACCCTCGCGGAAGACCGCGCCTCCTATCCGGTGTTCCGCCGCAACGGGCGCAGCATCGAAATGGTCATGGCCGAACTTGCAGGCCAGTTCGAAGCCCCCCTTTACGGCATTCTCGAAGTGGGCCGCGCCCTTGATGCGATGGACTGGCCAGACGGCGAAAAACCCCTGATCTTGCTCAATGGCCAACCCATCGATGACAGCCGCCCCACCATTTTATGGGATGGCGAGTGGGAGGTGACATGGGTCACCTTCCGCGACATGGGCGCAGCCTTCGGGGTGGCACTTCTGGGCATCTATGTGCTGGTGGTGGCGCAATTCGGCTCATTCCGGCTGCCGCTTGTGGTGCTGACGCCTGTCCCGCTGACCTTCCTTGGTATCATGGCGGGGCATTGGCTGTGGGGGGCGCCCTTCTCGGCCACCTCGATGATCGGGTTCATCGCGCTTGCAGGGATCATCGTGCGCAATTCCATCCTGCTGGTGGATTTCATCCGCCACGCTGACCCCACAGGCAAAAGCCAGACCGACATCCTGATCGAGGCGGGCGCAATCCGCTTCAAGCCCATCTTGCTGACGGCGCTGGCGGCCATGTTCGGGGCCGTGGTCATCCTGTTCGATCCCATCTTTCAGGGACTGGCCCTGTCGCTGCTGTTTGGGTTGCTGACCTCGACCTTGCTGACCGTGCTGGTCATTCCGGCCATCTACAGGGTGTTCAAAACCTGAAGACCCACACTGTCAGGGGCGCCGCCCATATGGTGGCGCGCGCCCCTGATTTCGCCTGATGCTGCATTATCCCTTGCAATTGCACCCCACGGGGCGCATATGGGTCAGGCATAGCTTCTTCATTCGATCTTCTGTCTCCTTTCGGCTTCAGTTGCGACTCTGACGACACTGGGCCAAGCCACCGCAATACTGCGGGTGGTACTATATTAAGGAGATATCACGATGGCCAAAGGCACCGTGAAATGGTTTAACGCAACCAAAGGTTTCGGCTTCATCGCACCTGAGCATGGCTCCAAGGACATTTTTGTTCATGTGACCGCTCTGGAACGCGCCGGCATCCGCCAGCTGGATGACGGCCAGGCAGTTGAATTCGATCTCGAAAGCGATCGTAACGGCCGGGAATCCGCGACGAACCTCGTTCTGGCCTGAACCGGCTTCCGGCAGAACTGATATTCAGGGCGGGGGTGACATATGTCACCCCCGCCTTTTGCATATTGACGAATATGGCGGA
>NZ_JBQTCF010000012.1:0-98977 GCF_052379845.1 Roseinatronobacter sp. NSM
GAATTAGGACCCGGACGCGCCTCGAAGGGATAATTCATGCAGCGTGCATTGAGGCTTAACGCATTGTTTCTGTTGGGGATGTCCCGATGAATGTTGAAATCGGGTCTGGGCAGCGCTGCCGGGGTCATGGTTAGGCGGCCTCTGCGGTTTGGTCAACGCCGGTGGTGCCCGGCTCCCGGTGCTGCAGAAGCGCGGTCTTGAGGACCGGCAGCTGCTTGTGGGCCTTCAGACGCCGGAAGCCTTTGGCGGCCTCGAGCATGCCGGCGGCGGTCCAGCGCAGGGCCATCTTCGCGTCACGCCACCGCTTCACGTTCCGGCAGACCTGCCGGATCACGGCGTTCATCGACTCGATGATGTTGGTGCTCGCCAACGAGCGACGCAGTTCGAGTGGCAGTCCGAGACGGATCACGGTGAGGATTTCGTCCAGGCCCTCGAGGATGCTCTTCGAGACCCCGGGGGCCTCCAATTCCATCCGGCGTGCCAGATTGCGCAGAAGACGTTCGGCCTTGTCGGCATCGTCCAGTTCCCATGCCTGGCGCAGGGCGCGACGGACGGCGGCGTGAAGCTTGGGATCGAGCCGCTCGGTGATGTTGCGCGCCTTGTGGATCTGACAGCGCTGGATCGGGATATCCGCCCCGAAGGTGCGGCGGATGGCCTTCGTCAGCGCCTTGGCGCCGTCCACGATGAACAGCCGACACACCGCCGGATCGAGGCCGCGGTCGATCAGATTGTCGAGCAGCGCCTGCACGGTCGCCGCGTTCTCCGTCGCGCCCTCGACCACGCCCAGCGGGTGCTTGCGGCCATCGGCATCGACCCCGACCGCGCCGAGCATCAGAAGGTTGTCGTCCATGTGCAGCCCGTCGATCTGGATCACCAAGAGATCCAGCGCCGACAGGTCCGAGGCCATCCACTCCTCCAGACGCGCCTGGGTCAGGGCCTTGAACCGCCGCGAGACCGCCGACTTCGACAGGCCCGAGCCCGCCTCTGCAGGCACCCCGGCCTCGGGCAGGCGCACCGCACGCCCCACCTTGCGCGTGGCCACGTTCATCAGCATCAGGTTCGTCGCCCATTGCTCCAGCCAACCGACCTCGGCAGCCTCCTTCCAGCTGGGCAGCGGCAACTCCTTGCCGGTGGCCTTCGAGCGCACCCGTGGGCGCTCCATCTCCACCTTGCCGCCGTGAAAGCCCACTGGACCTTTGGTGCGGCCCCAGCGATATCCCGGCTTGTCGGCTGCACGCGCATGCAGGGTTCCGGCCAGCGCCGTCGCATCTTCCTCCAGCATCTGCGTCAGACTCGCCAGGCCGGCGATCAGGCAGAAGCGCTCGAAGCTCGCTCCGACCTCGTCGTGCGCTTCCTCAACCGCTGCCGTCAGGTCGGCCGTGCTGGCCAGCGCCAGCGGGGACGTGATAGTTCTCTTCATGGTGTTGCTCTCCGTTGGATTGAACACCCCGAGCCTACGGCTCAGGGAGAGCAACGCCACCCTTCACTCCGCGAAGTTCAACATCGACTGGGACATTCCCGCGTTTCTGTTTCTCGCAGTGGCTTTGTTCTTAGCGAATCCATTCGCTTCTCGCGCTGCCAAATACAATTCAGAGACCTTCGTCTCGGCGGTCGCTGTTTACACATCATATCGAGTGATTAACAGGGTCTTGTCTGTTGCCGCCGATACGAGCGTTCAGGTTGGCATCATCGGGACATCGGCTGGGTTCAAGCCTGGCCATATCTTGCGCTCCTTGCTGGACACGCTCGACCGCTTCGCAGACCTATTGTTTCCATTGATTATATTAGCCGGTGTCTTGAGCATTGCTATCAGTCCTGTTGCATCATTGGCCGCTGCGCTGGCAGCTCTGGGGTTTGCGCTCAGGATTTCCGCTGACTTCACAGCGCGACATTCCACGGCTTTCGCCCCACATATTAAACGATTGGGCAACGCATGTGCAGGTATTGGCATTCTGTTCGCACTGGTCATTCCGCTGACTTATTCTGCGGGTTATCTGATCGGGAACCAGATCACCGCGCGCAGCTGGGAAGATGCCGTCACGACATTTGAAGCTTTTGAGACGAAGGTGCATGTTGCTGACGAGGCGTTGCAAGAACCCACCTTGGGCGCATTGTCCCTGCCAGAAGGATCACCAGAGCAAACTCAGGCCGATCCGGAAATAGCTGCCCAGGGCGAGGCACCAAATGAATCTGCAGATGAGGAACTCAGCCGCTGGAGGGTTCTGAGCCTGATGGACCAGTCCTGGGGCGCTGTCGGTGAAGCATGGGGGTCTTTAAGTGATGGGGTCACCAACGTTGCAATCGGCGCGCGCAATGTCGGAAACAACTCCGTCCAGGCGTTCAGCAGCGTTCCTGAATATCTCGAAAAGTCATCGGAACTTGTAAGTGCAGCATTTCAGTACCTCATTGCACTGATCGTGAAGACGCTGGTTATTCCCATGCTTATTGTCGGTGTCGGTCTGTGGCTCTGGCGTATCTTCTGGAAACCCGCACACACCATGACGATCCGCCCAGCGCACGAAATGCGTGACAGGTCTCCAACTTCGATTGAATGATCATTTCACTCTCGAAAGCGCGGTGCCCGCCCTGCAGCTTTCCTGAAACTGCCCTCAACGGGTTGCGCCGAGCTCCAGTCGCGCCCTGAGATCTTCAAACTCCGAGTCGACGGCATAGATGCGCTCGAATTCGCTTCTTGCGCGTGCGCGCTGGCCAGTTTCATCATAGAGCACCGCCCGGTCATAGCGGATCTGATGCAACAAGCCCTCGGGCCGGTCCTTGCGGCGGCGGTTGGCCAGAGTGAACACATCGATTGCCGCATCCGGCATGCCGAGTGCAGCAAGTGCGCGGCCACGATAGAGCAGGATTGCCGTATCGACCGGGGTTTCGTTTTCGACATGCACAGTGGCGCGCACCACGCGGTCCATCAGCGCGCGGTCATCCGGGCTGTCGAGCGCCAGTTCAGCAAAGGACAACAGCACCACCGGATCAGTCGCATCGATCTCCATCAGCCGCTCGATATGCCCCATCGCATCTGCATGGCGGCCCTCAAGCTGCGCGATTTCCACCAGCGCCAGCCGTGTCCCGCGCTCGCGCGGGAAGACATGGGCGAAGATGTCGCTCGTGATCGGCAGGCTGGCCTGTGCCGCGATCTCATATTTGACAAACAGCGCGCCCAGATCACCGAGACGGGCAAGCGCGTGCTCAAAATGCGCCCTGGCGCGGTCGAATTCTTCGCGGCGCAGCCGGATCATCCCGGCCATCCAGGCCGCATCGGGCAGATCGCCGGCCTCTTCCAGCGCCGCCAGGGCGGCGTCCTGATCCCCGTCATTGAGCGCTCGAATGCCGTCGATGAAGCGCTTTTCCTCGGCCGGTGTCATCAGCCGCTGGAAGAACCCCAGCTTCAGCCGGTCGCGCTGCGGCACGGATGGCGCAGGGGCAGCCCCACCGCGCCCGGCGCGCTTGCGGTCATGGACCGTGTAGAACAGCCCAGTCCCCGGCAGGCCCGCTGTCGCCCTATTGCCGCGCGGGCTGATCGTGTATTTCGCGCCGCGCGGTCCAAAGGACAGAGATGCATTCGCTTTCGACAGGTTCAGCGTGACACCGGGGGCCAGACGAACGCGACGCCAGAAACGGAATGCCATGTCTGTTTACCCTCTGCTCACGCAACCACCGGATAGAAAGGGCGCCCCCAATCTTCCTGCGGATGCTCCATCATCAGATCGACAAAGACGGGCAGCAGGAACCCCAGAATAGCCGCCCCATCGCGCACCTGCGCACGGTTCACGCTGCTGTTCCAGGTCGCCCCGCCATGCACAAGCTGGTTGCGCAGCACATAGAGCCGGTCGAAAACGAAGCTGAGCACCTTGACGCCGTCGCCGCTCTGAAAGGCCTGAGCGAAACTGCGCGAGGAGTGACGGAACTTTTCCTCCCAATCCGCGAACCCTTCGATCCCGTTGGTATGCTGCCAGAACGGGTTGAAGACGAAATGGTTTTCCATGAGCGCCCGAACCGGGCCGGAAAAGCGCTGCCAGAGCGCCTTGTAGATGCGCTGGTCTGCATCGCGTGTGACCAGCTTGCCGAAATAATCGGCAAAAGCCGCGCGTTCGCCAAGTGAAATGATCTGGAAGTCCCGCTCATCGGCATAGGCGGCATTGAAGGCGATCCACAGGAAGATGAACCGCGCGTCGTTATCCTCGCCGCAAGCCTCTGCCCGGCCGATCCAGCTGATGGACCGATGCACCCGCAACCCCATCGTTTCAGGAAAGTCCGCGCGGATCGCGCGCTGTTTGTTTTTCAGGGCATGAAATGTCATGGGCGCGGTCATTGAAAAAACCTTTCATTATCTGGTTATGGCATAGCCGCGAAATCCGAACGGCGGTGTTGCGCCACCATGTCACGCAATGCCTGCGGAGCAATCACCTCGACCTTGTCGCCCCATTGATACAGATGCCAGGCCATTTCCAACCAGCCCGCCGCGTGGAACCGCACGATCAGGCTGCCATCCTCTTGCGGCTCCAACACTTGCTCGGGGTGAAACCGGAAGCCGGCCGCGCGCTCTGCGGCATCCGGGGTGAAGCGCCAGATCACCTCGCCATATTGCGCGGGGTCTTGCCAGACACCAAAAGCCTGTGCGGCGTAGTCCCCGATCGTGAACCCCTCCTGCAGGGAAAAGCTCTCGTTCAGTGTTTCGGCTTCATGGATCAGATCGATGCGGAAGTTGCGCACCTCGTCGGCCTTTGCCGGATCGCGGGCGGCAAGATAGGTCCGATGCCCCAGAAGCACCCCATGCGGCTCCAGAATGCGCATCCGGGCATCGTGATTGTAACGCAACCGCAGCCGAAAGGGCCCGCGCAGCGCCTCGATGATCGCATCGAGAATGTCCGGCGCGACGCTGACCTTGGGACCGGGGCGCGTGACCTGGCCCATCGCGGCCAAAACGGCCTCTGCATCCGCCTCGACGCGTGCCCGTGCCGGGCTTTTCATCAGCAGGCCGTCGCGCAGATCATTCAGCGCGTGGGCATGACGCAGACGCCCTTCGGCGTTGGCCGTGCGGGCTGCGATCTCTAGTGCTTCAACGGCCGTCTCATGCCGCAGCTGCAACCGGGCAAGGCCGGGATCAAGAAGCCGCCAGCGCCGCTTGCGGTCATCGCCATCAACCGCCTCGACATTCCCGAACGTATCTTCCAGTGCATCGGTCATGCGCTGTGCAGTCCGGTGGGACACGCCGAACTCGTCGCAGATTTCCTCAAGACTGATGCCACTACGACGAGCGGCGGCCATCTGCGCGAGGCGGATCAGATCCTGAGCCTTGGAAAAAGACATGCGCACCCCGCCAGCCCGCCAGTTTTTGTCACCCTGTCAGGTTAGAAAGTGAAATGCGTCCTGTCGAGCCGATTCCCGAATAATTTTCAGGACCATTTCCTTGGCCCGGCAGGCGCACCACCTTATCAAGAGGACTGACAATGAGCGGAAGTGTCATCAGAATCGAGCGAATTACCTCGCGCAGCGGCGTCACAGAAGAACCCGTGATCACAGCCAAAGGCTACCAGCTTGCCGACCCGGCCCATGGCAAACACAAACACCATGCCGAGCACGCGACCTATGTGCAGTCGCTGGATGACGCCGCTGCCTTGATCGCGCGTGGTTTCTCTCTGCGCATGGCCGCGAAAGGCAAGCCGCCTTCCCTGATCGCACCCAAAAGCCTGCGCATCATTCGAGAGAGCGAATTGCAGGCCTGCTGACCCGGCGTGAGCTTTGGACAGGGCGGGTCGCGGCGACGGCCAGCCCTGTCTGTCAGTAATTGACACCCACGATAATTACTGAGCAACTTGATGATATTGCAAAGCGTTTCCATTCTGGGTTGCGCTGTTGTTCGAAAAGGCCTCCATGCGTAACCTGAATGGCACTATTCTTTTTTCAGCGACCGATTTGATGCGGTTCATGGGCTGTGCTCACGCAACCACGCTGGACCTGATGCGTCTGCGTGGTGTGGGGCCAGAGCCACGCGCCGATAGCGAAGATGCCGCGTTGCTGCAAAAACAGGGTGATGCACATGAAATCGCGCATCTTGAACGCCTGAAAACCTCTGGCCGGTCTGTGGTTGAGATTGCGCGCAGCGACCTGGCGGCGGATGCCGCATTGACGCGCAAGACACTGGCGCACGGGGCTCAGGTCGTCTTTCAGGGCGCGTTCCTGTCGAATAACTGGGGCGGCTGGTCGGATTTTCTGGAGCGGGTGGAACGCCCTTCGACGCTAGGCCCGTTCAGTTATGAAGTGGCCGACACGAAGCTGAAACGTCGCCCGCACCCCAAGCATGTGCTGCAACTGGTGCTTTATTCCGATTTATTGACCGAAGTGCAGGGTATGGCGCCGGAATTTGCCCATGTCGAGTTGGGCGACGGTACCCGCGCCACGCTGCGACTGGCCGACTACGCCGCCTATGCCCGCATGGCGCGCGCCCGGTTGGAGAGCTTCGTTGCCGATCCGCCCGCCACACGCCCGGTGCCTTGCGCCGATTGCGCGCTCTGCCGCTGGGCCGATCATTGCGAGAGTGTCTGGGACAGTCAGGACAGCCTGTTCAACATTGCGGGCATTGCGCGCGGGCAGGTCAAGAAGCTGGAGGTGGCCGGGATCACCACCATGGCACAGCTTGCGGCGTGGGACGGCACCGTGCGCAGCATGGCGGCGCCGACGCTCGACAAGCTGCGCACGCAGGCGCGGCTGCAGCACGCGCGCAAGTCCGGCCCGCCCGCTTATGAGCTGCGCACCCATGTCCCCGGCAAGGGATTCGATCTGCTGCCGCAGCCACAGCCGGGCGATCTGTTCTACGACATCGAGGGCGATCCGCATTATGAGGGTGGCTTGGAGTACCTGCATGGGGTCTGGTTCGACGACAAGTTCCGCTCATTCTGGGCGCATGACCATGCCGAGGAAGCGCAATCGCTGGCCGCCCTGCTGGCGTTCTTTCGCGACAGGCTCGGTGCCTTCCCCAAGGCGCGCATCTATCACTACGCCCCCTATGAGATCACCGCCCTGCGCCGTCTGACCTCGAAATACGGGATCGGCGAGGCCTTCCTTGACCGGCTGTTGCGCGAGCGGCGCTTTGTGGACCTTTACGCCGTGGTGCGCGGCGGGGTGGTTGCCTCGGAGCGGAACTATTCGATCAAGTCGATGGAGGCATTCTACAATATTACCCGCGACGGCGATGTGAAAAGCGGTGGCGGGTCCGTCGTGGCCTATGAAGAATGGCGCGAAACCCGTGAGCAGCGCATTCTGAATGATATCGAGGATTACAACCGGATCGACTGCATCTCGACCGAGCGCTTGCGCGACTGGCTGGTCGGCATTCGCCCCGATGGGCCTTGGCCGATCTTTGAGCAGGATGCACGCGATCAGGAGGTCGAGGAGGACGAGGCGACCACGGCCCTGCGGCAGGCACTTGCAGGCTCCCGCCTGCCTGCGGCGCGGCAAGACATGCTGTTCAACCTTGCCCAGTTCCATACGCGCGAGGCCAAGCCCGCCTGGTGGGCGATTTTCGACAGTCTAGGCAAGGATGACGAGGATCTGATCGACGATCTGGACGCCTTGGGCGGGCTGGTCGCGAAGGGCAAGCCGTTTCCCATCAAACGCTCCACCGCGCAGCGCTACAGCTTTCCACCCCAGCAGACAAAACTGCGCAGTGGCAGTTCGGCAAGCGTGCCAACGCCCGAGGGGTTCGATACGATCACAGTTGAAGAGTTGGACATGGACGCGGGCGAGGTGACGCTAAAGGTCGGCAATGCGCGCGCCGATATCCTGCAACCGCGCCTGAACCTGCACCCAAGCAAGCCCCTTGAAACAAAGGTGCTGCGCGCGGCCATCGCGGATGTGATCCGCGACCAGTGCGACGGGCCAGCATTACGCGCGGTCGATGACCTGTTGTCGCGCACAGCACCGCGTCTGACCGGGCCGCAACAGGACATCCTGCAAGGTGATGACATCGTCGCGGGCATGATCAATGCCGTCCTGCGCATGGATGAAACTGTCCTGCCCGTGCAAGGACCGCCCGGCACCGGCAAGACCTATGTCACCGCGCGGGCCATCCTTGCGCTGGTGCGCAAGGGGCATCGTGTGGGCGTGGCCTCGAACAGCCATGAGGCGATCCGGAATGTTCTGATGGGCTGTCTGACGGCGTTGGAGGATCAGGACCTGCCGATTGATCTTGAACTGGTTCACAAGGTTTCGGGCGATCAGGACGGCTATCCCGAGGGCTGCGCCGTGACCCGCACCAACGACAATGCCACCGCCGCCGCAACCGGGCATGTCGTCGGCGGCACTGCCTTCTTCTTCGCGCGCGACGAAAATGTGCAGTCCTATGACTGGCTGTTCGTGGATGAGGCCGGTCAGGTGGGGCTCGCGAATATGGTCGCCATGGGCCGGGCCGCGCGCAATATCGTGCTGGTGGGCGATCCGCAGCAATTGCCGCAGGTCATTCAGGGCGCGCATCCTGCGCCTGCAGATCTGTCGTGTCTGGAATGGATGCTGGGTGATCATGCGACCATCCCGCCGGACCGGGGCATCTTTCTAGGCGTCACGCGACGGATGCACCCGGACGTGAACCGCTTCATCTCGGAACAAGTCTATGAGGGGCGACTGACAAGCCATGCCGACACGGCAAGGCAGCGGGTCACGGGCACATCCTTTCCGGAGGCCGGGGCGTTCTGGGTGCCCGTCACACATGAGGGCAATGCGCAGATGGCCCCTGAGGAGGTCGAAGCGATACGTCTGGCCTGCGACGATCTGCTGAAAGGCCGCTGGACGGACAAGGACGGCCAGACGCGTCGCCTGCGCCGGGACGACATCATCGTCGTCGCGCCCTACAACTTGCAGGTCAACGCCCTGCGCGCTGCCCTGCCGGACGAGATCAGGGTCGGAACGGTCGACAAGTTTCAGGGACAGGAAGCCCCGGTCTGCATCGTCTCGATGACCGCGTCCTCGGCCGAGGAAAGCCCGCGCGGCATGGAATTCCTGTTCTCGCTCAACCGCATCAACGTGGCCGTGTCGCGCGCCAAGGGGCTGGCGCTGGTTTTTGGCGCGCCGCGTTTACGCGAGGCGAAATGTGAAACGGTCGAGCAGATGCGGCTGGTGAATACTATTTGTGCATTGGAGATCGCCCCTTGAGCTTACTCACCACAACCCGGCGCCTTGTATTTTTTGATACGACCGGCGCTGCATATCAGCCTGTCCGACACGGCGACCGTGCGTCTGGGCGTTCGGTATTCAAGATCAAACCGAAAGGAGCAAGCAACCGGGCAGACGATGCAGTTCATACCGAGGACTGGCTAGAACTAGCTCGCGCCATGCTGATTGAGCAGCTACCGGCACGGTGCAAGGCCCTGACCGGAGGGACAGTTAACTACCTTCGATACGGTGCCGAGAAGCTCAAGAGCTATGAGCTTGACCCTGAACTTGCCAATGCATTGAGCATACCCGCCAAAGGCAACGCCAGCGATGCGACCGCGTCGATCTCGAGGGCCGCAGTAGAGGCGGCTATAGACGCCTTCGTAAGGAATCAACAAGATGGCGACCACGCTGGGGTTTTCGATCATTTCGGGAACCCCCGCGACTATTGGGTGCGCTCCAGCCGAAACCGTGACAATCGCGTTTACCCCACTAAGCCGATTGTCGGGTTCATCCTTAACAAGACCGAACTGAACGGTGGCTGGGGACAAAAGTCAGACGCTGCCGCACGATTGCACAACGCTGGTTTCATTATCGTGGGCGAGGATGATGCACCTGTCGCGCCACCAGAGAAATACGACCACCTGATCCGCGACGCTGATCGCATACGCCTCTGCGCGCTGAATTACTTTATTGAGGCGGCACGCGAACAGGGCAAGGCGCAGGTCGCTATCCGGGCGGGCGATCTGGCTACGGCCATGGGGCTGCAAGATGCGTTCCCGAATATCTGTCAGGCCCTCGGGGGTGAGAAATTCCAGCAACTGGCGGAAGTGCCGCCTCCGACCCATACCGAGCCGAACCCCAGCAGTTCGACCACTTTCACATACAGGCTTGCAGGGCAAGCAGAGGCAGATAGCATGACAAATGAGACAACGGCCACACCGCGAACAGCAACCAACCTGATCCTCTATGGGCCACCCGGCACCGGCAAGACCTATCGGACAGCATGGGAGGCGGTCCGACTTTGTCTTGGCGAGCAGGTTGCAGCTGACCTTGACGGAAAAGACCAGCGTGATGCCCTCATGGCAGAGTATCGACGCCTTGTCAGCGAAGGTCGGATAGAATTTGCGACATTTCACCAGTCCATGTCCTACGAGGAGTTTGTCGAAGGCCTGCGGCCAAGCACTGGCGACGATGCGGAAGAAGGACCAGAGGATTTAGCGACAAGCACCGGCTTTCGCCTGAAGCCCCATGACGGTGTTTTCAAGCGCATAAGTGAGCGCGCGAGACTGGATCAGGCTGACAACGGTTCGTCCGCGCGGCTTGATCGTTCAGCGCGCATATTCAAGGTCGCATTGGGGCGGCGTCAGGTTGAAGATGATCGTATTCGCCATGGCCTTGATCATGGGTTAATCCATGTCGGCTGGGGCGGGGATATTGACTGGGCTGCTGAGCGCTTTGACGACTTCAACGAAATTTATTCCGAGTGGCGCTCAAAAAAGGACGCAGAGGCCACGGGCCACGACGGCAACATCGTAATCACCTACTCCTTCAGGGCCGATATGCAGGTTGGGGATTATGTGGTCGTGTCCGATGGCCGGGACCGGATTCAGGCTGTTGGACGCGTGAGTGGAGAGTATTACTATGATTCTGGGGCAGAGTATCACCCGCACCGTCGTCAGGTAGAGTGGTTGTGGCGCGATGACAATGGAACGGAAAGAAGCCGTTTTTACCCGAACGGCTTCAGGCGCCATTCGGTTTACAAATTAAACCAGACAATCATCGACTGGGATGCACTGGAAGCCATCATTTTCGGGGATACGGCACCGCGCGCTAGCCGGTCGGCGCGCGACCATGTTCTGATCATCGACGAAATCAACCGTGCGAACATCTCGAAGGTTTTCGGTGAACTCATCACGCTGCTGGAACCCGACAAGCGGCTGGGCATGGAGAACGAGATACGCCTTGTCCTGCCCTATTCCAAAAAGCCTTTTGGCGTGCCCGCGAACCTTCACATCATCGGCACGATGAACACCGCCGACCGTTCAATCGCACTTCTCGACACTGCCCTGCGCCGCCGTTTTACCTTCCGTGAACTGATGCCCGATCCATCTGTCCTTTCGACCAATATTGACGGGATCAATCTGCGGGCGCTTCTGACCACGATAAATGATCGGATCGAGTATCTTTTTGACCGCGAGCACCAGATCGGGCACGCTTATTTCACGGGGTGCAAGACCCGCAGCGATGTTGCGGAGGTGATGCGCTACAAGGTCATTCCGCTGCTGGCCGAGTATTTTTATGAGGATTGGTCGAAGGTCGCTATCGTGTTGGGCGAAACCGGGAAAGGTGAAGCGCGGTTTATCGTGTCCGAGCCTCTCAAGCGTCCTGACAGCATGGCAGAGGACGATTTTTCCGGTGAAAGGCTACGTTGGCGGGTGAAGGACCAGTTCGATTTCTCGGAGTTCGAGGTCTGATGACAGCCTACACACTACAGGAATGGGCGAGACTGCCCCTGGGCGACGGCCAGGGCGAAATCCCGGAGCATCTGGCAAAGCGCCTCGCTGATGTGGCGAAGGCATCGTCCTTCGCTGGGCAAGGTGGAGGCGGTGTGCTGGAGGATCGGCGCACCGAATTGCGTGCGCGCGGTGTTGTAGGCGTGATCGCTGCGCAGGGGTGCAGTCTCGAAATTCTGCCGAAAATCGACGTCCTCCCAGCGGAAGTGGCAGAGCAACAGAACGCTGCCATCCGCAAACGCTTGGTGCATATGCTCGCGGTCGCGCTAAATCTGAAAATCGATATGGGGCAGCTGACAGAACTTGACTGGCAGCGCGAAACGCTTCTGGAAATCCTTATCCGGATATTCTGTGACAAGCTGACCGAAGCAGTTCGCCGTGGCTTGCCACGTCGCTATCTGGGTCATGAGGATGATCTTCCAGCCCTACGCGGCACGCTGGATGTGCCGCGCCAATTCACCCGACATGCCGCCAACCCCGGGCGGCTGGCCTGCCGTTTCGATGACCTGTCGCAAGATATCGCGCTGAACCGCATCATGAAAGCCGCCGTGGCGCATCTGTTCAGAATGAGTAGAAGCGCCGCCAACCAGAAACGCCTTCGCGAACTGGCCTTTGTCTATGGCGACATCACCGACATTCCCGTGCCCGCATTGAAGTGGGAAGACGTCATAATCGACCGGACGAACCGTGCCTGGCAGGATCTGTTCGGCATGGCACAACTGTTCTTGCGCAGCCGATATCAGACAACGAGCAGCGGCGCAGGGCAAGGAACGGCGCTCCTATTCGAGATGAATGCGCTTTTCGAGGAATATGTTGGCCGCCTTGTCGTGCGGGCCCTTGCCGGAACGGAGTTCCGCGTGTCGCTGCAGGGGGGACGACTGTTCTGCCTTACATCGATTGACGACAACCGCGACATGTTCCAAACCAAGCCGGACATCCTGATCAGGCGCGGCGGACAAGTGGTGCATGTCATCGACACGAAATGGAAACGCATATCTGCGCGTATCAATGACCCGAAACAGGGTGTGTCACAGGGCGACATTTATCAAATGATGGCTTATGCTCATCTCTATAAGCCCCCGAGGCTGACACTTCTCTACCCCCACCATGTAGGACTCGGCAGAAACGAGGGCGTTCAGACGCAGTTCAGGATCACCGGACACGATACACTGATCGACACCGCAAGCGTCGATGTGGCCAACAGCAAAGAAATCGTAACAAGGCTGAGAAACAACCTGTTTACAAGCATGATGGATGACACTCTTCTTCTATGTTGAGAGAAGGGACCACCCCAAGGCGACGGTTTCCAGCGTAAAGCACCGCAAGGCTGCGCCAAACCGTAGGTGACAAACAGCGTCGAGGCACATAGCCTGGTGCCATGACGAACGGTGCATGGACAGATAAAGAAAACGATCTGATCGTCGCTGATTACTTCGCGATGCTGGCCGACGACATCTTTGAGCGTCCCTACAACAAGGCCGAGCACCGCCGCGCGCTGCTTCCGCGGCTGAACAATCGATCCGAGGGCTCCATCGAGTTCAAGCACCAGAACATCAGCGCGGTTCTGAAGGGTCTCGGCGAGGACTGGATCCCCGGATACAAGCCCTCCTTCAATTTCCAGATGACGCTGGTCGATGCCGTGGCCCGCTGGCTGGCGCTGAACCCGGCCTGGCTAGGCCGTCAGCCCGGTCTGCGTCCAACAAGTGGCCTCAGCGAAGCGGGGCAGATCTGGACCGGGCCGCCGCCAACATTTTCGAACCAGCCGCCACCTCAGGAGCTGGAGCAGATGCTGCACATCGCCCACAAGTTCGACGTCGCTGGGCGAGACGAGCGCAACAGAGCCCTCGGCCGTGCCGGTGAGGAACGCGTGCTGGCGCATGAACGGTCCACGCTGCGGGCTGCGGGGCGTGACGATCTGGCGCGCGAGGTGCGCTGGGTGTCGGAGGAGGATGGCGACGGCGCGGGTTACGACATCGCGAGTTTCGCCCCGGACGGTCTGCCTCGGCTTATCGAGGTCAAGACGACGAACGGCTGGGAGCGCACCCCTTTCTACATCACCCGCAACGAGCTGGCCGTGGCCAAGGAGCGCCGATCAGAGTGGCGTCTGTTCCGGCTGTGGAATTTCTCACGCGAGCCGAAGGCGTTCGAACTGCACCCGCCCCTTGATGCCCATGTTTCACTGACTGCGACGACATTTCAAGCGAGCTTTCATTGAGTTGCAGTCGAAAAGGCGTCGTGCGTCGTGCGTCGTGCCAGTTCCGCTCAAGATAGACCAAGCTAACTATGCCCTTGAGATTATGGGGCTAGTGGGCACTCACGCCGCATCGCGGGTGTAGGATGTGACAATGCCTCCAAGTTGGCGGTTGCGGCGGATCGGGCCGTCACGGGCGGGCCGGAAATCGACCTGCAGCACGTTGTTCCCTATGTCCCGCCCACGATGCGGGCGCTCGGTGTTGTAATGGCGCACCCAGGTCCGCAGGATATAGTCGAGCTGCGACCGGCTGAAGCAGACGAAAAAATCCAGACATTCGCGTTTGATGGTGCCGATGAAGGATTCGGCGAAGGCGTTGGCGTCTGGTGCTCTGTGCGGGATCTGGATGACCCTGGCACCTTCCGATGCCCAAACGGTATCGAAGCTGACGCTGAATTTGGTGTCGGCGTCTCGGATCAGGAAGCTCGGCTCGATCCCCTGCTTCGAGCACCACATAAGCGTGTTGCGTGCCTGCTGCGTCACCCATTCCGAGTCCGGGGCATAGGTCGGAGCACTGCAATACACGCGGCGACTGCCGAGATGGATGAAAATCAGCACATAAGCTGTCAGCGGTCCACGGGCAGTGAGCACGGTCTTGGTGAAGAAGTCGCAGGCAACCATGCTTTCCATATGTGCCCGGACGAAGGTGCTCCACGGGAGGGCTGGCTTCTTCTTGCGCTTCTCTGGGCTCGGGTGGATGCCTGCCTCATTCAGGATGCGCTTTACCGAGTTTGCGCCTGCGTAGAGCCCCAGCTTTTTCAGTTCCCCCGCGATCCGTTTGTAGCCCCAGAGAAGGTTTTCTGACCCGATGCGAATGACAACGTCGCGCAACTCCTGTGTCAGGCGCGGCCTTCCCACTGCCTTGAAGGGGCGCCCACCACGCATCTGGGCAAGCCAGCGCTTGTATGTCGCAGGCTTTGCGACCTCCATGAGCGCGTCGATATCATGTCCACACTCCGCTCCGATGCGCAGCAGCTCGGCTTTCTCTTCGGGAGAGAGGATTATCCTCTGCGTCGGGATGCGGGCCCGCAGGATCTGGATTTGGGCCTTGAGCAGCCTCAGCTGCGCGTTGTGCCTGGGCATGAAAAGCTGGGTCAGGAAAACGATAAGGAGTGAGAACCTAGATTTCATCTTGCCAGGCTCCACCACGGCGCTTAAAAAAATTGCTGTCATTTCAGCGTGATGGGCCTCGCTTACATTTTGGCACCCCGCTCAGGAAGGCCAATAACGCTGGGGCCTGATTGTGGCCGCGAAAAATCTGAACGTGGGATATTTTGGCGCCTTTGCGCGTGTTTCGCTGCCAGTCTCGACTGAACCAAATGGCGATTCAAACCATCAGTTATATCAATTAAAACAATGCCTTAGAGGGTGGAGAACGTTCGACGCCAGACCCATCCCCTCCGGGAGATGAACGAACGCGGCGCGAAGGTCGTGATTTCACAACGACCAAACCGCCGCACGCCTCTGGCTGTCGACGAAGAGATGTATAAATGGCGGCACCTGATCGAGAACTACTTTCAGAAGCTGAAGGAATTCAAACGCATAGCAATGAGGTCGGACAAAACCGACACATCCTACGCAGCCATGATCTCCCTCTGCGCCGCCATCATCAATTCGAAATGAATGTCCACAGGCCCTAGTCAGGGCTGACTTCTTCGACAATCACCAGTTCACGTTCAGCGGCCCCTTTGGCGAAGGAAAGCGCTTCTTGATAGGCGGCAGAGTTGTAGCAGGCCACTGCATCTTCTACCGAAGGGAAGCGCGCCACGACATTGCGCGCGCGATCCCGCCCTTCCAGTTGGACATACCGCCCGCCACGGGCAATAAATACGCCGCCATGCGCGGCAATGGCCCCTGTGGCACGTTTGGCATATTCGCCATACGCTTCGGCGTCGGTGACGTCTACATGTGCAATCCAAAGCGCGCTCATGCTGTTTCCTTTTCAATGAGGGACAGGGCCGCCGCAAGGGCCGCATCCGCAGTTGACATATCGACCCCGCCGCCTTGCGCCATGTCAGCGCGGCCGCCCCCGCCCTTGCCACCAAGCCCGGCGACGACTGCGCGCACCAGATTGACCGCAGAAAACCGTTCCGTCAGGTCTGGCGTCACACCTGCCGCCACTGCAGGCTTTGCGCCTGTATCTGCAATCAGGATCACAACACCAGATCCCAGCTTTTCCTTCATCGCGTCAATCAGCGGCGGAAGGTCCTTGCCGGTCACCCCGTCCATGATCTTGGCAATCACCTTGATGCCTGCCACCACTTGCAGGTCATCGCCGCCATCACCGCTGCCGCCCATCGCCACCTGGCGTTTCAACTGCGCGATTTCATTTTGCAATGCGCGGCGTTCCTCCATCAAGGCGCGCACACGCGCCCCCACATCCTGCGCGGGGGTTTTCAGCAGGCTTGCAATATCGGACAATCGGGCATCTTGCGCGCGCAAATAGGCAAGCGCGGCCTGTCCGGTAACCCCTTCTACCCGACGAACCCCGGCAGAGGACGCCCCCTCATTCAGCAGCACAAACGCCCCAATATCGCCGGTGCGCGTTACATGCGTGCCGCCGCAAAGTTCCAGCGAATAAGTGTTGCCATCATGCCCCTTGCCCGACCCGGCCAAAGTGCCCATCGACACGACGCGCACTTCATCGCCGTATTTTTCGCCAAACAACGCCTGCGCCCCCAGGGCGCGCGCGTCATCGGGCGTCATGA
The DNA here is from genome assembly GCF_052379845.1 of Roseinatronobacter sp. NSM. Classification (NCBI taxonomy): domain Bacteria; kingdom Pseudomonadati; phylum Pseudomonadota; class Alphaproteobacteria; order Rhodobacterales; family Paracoccaceae; genus Roseinatronobacter; species Roseinatronobacter sp. NSM. The sequence continues at coordinate 16,635 of NZ_JBQTCF010000012.1, forward strand.
TGCGGGTATCGACGGGGGTATTCTGGCGTATAAAGGCGTTCACCTCGGCCTCGATCAGCGCAAGCTGGTCTGCGCCGATGGCAGCACCATGGCTGAAATCGAAGCGCAGCCTGTCTGCCGCGTTCAGCGACCCCTTTTGCGCCACATGGTCCCCCAGCGCGCGGCGCAATGCTTCGTGCAGCAAATGCGTTGCGGAATGGTTGGCGCGAATGGCGCTGCGGCGGGTATGGGACACCTCCAGCTTGACAGGTTGGCCCGCCAGAATCTCGCCTTCCGTGATTTTGGCAAAATGGATAATCAGACCGGCAGTTCGGCGCGTGTCCGTCACCTCGGCTACGCCAGTGCCTGAACGGATGAAGCCCGTATCGCCCACCTGACCGCCGGATTCAGCGTAGAACGGAGACTGGTTCGTGATGATCTGCACCTCGCCCGCGGCAGATTTCACCTCGGCCCCGTCAACGACAAGGGCCACAACCTGCCCTTCGGCGGTTTCCATGTCATAGCCCAGAAATTCCGTGCTGCCCAAACGGTCCGCCAGATCAAACCAGATGGTCGCGTCCGCCGCTTCACCCGACCCTGCCCAACTGGCGCGCGCGCGCGCCTTTTGTTCGGCCATGGCCGCATCAAAACCCGCAACATCGACCGCGCGGCCACGTTCGCGCAACGCATCCTGCGTCAGGTCCAGCGGGAAGCCGAATGTGTCATACAGCTTGAACGCCGCGTCGCCGGACAGGGTGGCCCCTTCGGGCAACCCCTCCAACTCGGCATCCAGCAGCTTCAGGCCGCGGTCCAGGGTCTGGCGAAAACGGGTTTCTTCGGCGCGCAGGGTTTCGGTGATCAGCGCCTGCGCGTCGCGCAATTCGGTGTAATGGCTGCCCATCGCACTGACCAGCGCGGGCACAAGGCGGTGCATCACAGGGTCTTGCGCGCCCAACATATGCGCATGACGCATGGCGCGGCGCATGATCCGGCGCAGCACATAGCCGCGCCCGTCATTGGCGGGCATAACCCCGTCAGCAATCAGGAAGGACACTGCGCGCAAATGGTCGGCAATGACGCGGTGGTGCGTCTTGCCCGGTCCGTCAGGGTCGGAACTGGTCGCGTGGCAGGACGCCTCAATCAGGGCGCGCATCAGGTCAGTGTCATAATTGTCATGCCTGCCCTGCAACAGCGCGCCGATACGTTCCAGCCCCATGCCGGTATCGATGGACTGGCGCGGCAGGTCGGTCAGGCGCCCGTCTTCATGCTGTTCATTTTGCATGAAAACAAGGTTCCAGATTTCGATGAAGCGGTCGCCATCTTCGTCAGGGCTGCCCGGGGGGCCGCCCCAGATGCCGGGTCCATGGTCAAAGAAAATTTCGGTGCACGGCCCACAAGGCCCAGTCGGCCCCATGCGCCAGAAATTATCGTCCGTGGGAATGCGGATAATGCGGTCATCAGGCAGGCCCGCCACCTTTTTCCAGATATCCGCCGCTTCATCATCGGTGTGATAAACCGTGACCAGAAGCCGGTCTTTGGGAATGTCGAAATCGCGTGTCAGCAATTCCCACGCAAAGGGGATGGCTTCGGATTTAAAATAATCCCCGAAGCTGAAATTCCCCAGCATTTCAAAGAATGTATGATGGCGCGCGGTATAGCCCACATTGTCCAGATCGTTATGCTTGCCGCCTGCGCGCACGCATTTTTGCGATGTGGTGGCACGGTTGTAATCGCGGTGTTCCAGCCCGGTAAACACGTTCTTGAACTGCACCATCCCCGAATTGGTGAACATCAATGTCGGGTCGTTGCGCGGCACAAGGGGGGAACTGTCCACCACGGCGTGGCCGTTGCGGGCAAAATAATCAAGGAACGTCGTGCGGATATCATTAAGGCTGGGCATTTTTCACTCCGGCGCGAAAGCGGGACGGGACAGGTTTCGAACCCGTTTATCCGCGCAATCAGGGCCTGTCCACACCTCAGGCGGGATTGCGCGCCTGTCATGGCCCGAAGGGGCGCGCAAAAGGGCCAGGGCGTGCGGGTTAACTGCTACGACACATGGCAATATCGCGCGCGCAAGCACACCAAACGCGGGCGCCTGCCTGACAGCAGGCACCCGTTTCACGGTCAATCCTCGGTCAGAGGGGCATCACCATCTGCCATGGGGAAATCCAAACCATGGGCCGCACGAATCTTGTCTTCAATCTCCATCGCGCGCTGGGGGTTTTCCTTCAGGAAGGTTTTTGCATTCTCGCGGCCCTGTCCGATGCGTTCATCCCCGTAAGAATACCACGCCCCCGATTTTTCAACGACCCCCGCCTTGACCCCCAAATCCAGCAATTCGCCAGTTTTTGAAATCCCTTCGCCATACATGATGTCGAATTCAACCTGCTTGAAGGGGGGGGCCACCTTGTTTTTGACCACCTTCACACGCGTCTGGTTACCCACAACTTCATCACGGTCCTTGATCGCGCCGATGCGGCGTATATCAAGGCGCACGGATGCATAAAATTTCAGCGCGTTGCCGCCCGTTGTGGTTTCGGGGCTGCCGAACATGACGCCAATTTTCATACGGATCTGGTTGATGAAGATCACCATGCAGTTCGACCGCGAGATGGAGCCGGTCAGTTTGCGCATTGCCTGACTCATCAAGCGTGCATGCACACCGACATTCGAATCGCCCATATCCCCTTCAAGTTCGGATTTGGGCGTCAATGCCGCCACCGAATCGACCACCACCATCGACACCGCGCCAGAACGCACCAGCGTATCGACGATTTCAAGCGCCTGTTCGCCCGTATCGGGCTGCGAAATCAGCAATTCATCCAGATTGACGCCCAGTTTGCGCGCATATTGCGGGTCCAGCGCGTGTTCTGCGTCCACAAAGGCGCAAATGCCGCCTTTCTTCTGCTCCTCGGCGACGGCATGCAGCGTCAGCGTGGTTTTACCCGAACTTTCCGGACCATAAATTTCAATGATGCGCCCCTTGGGCAACCCACCAATACCAAGGGCAATATCCAACCCTAGCGACCCTGTGGAGGTTGACTCAATCTCCGCCACCGGGCTGTCGGCGCCCAGCCGCATAATGGACCCTTTGCCAAACTGCCGTTCAATCTGGGCAAGCGCCGAATCGAGCGCTTTTTGTTTTTCTGCCGTCCGCTTGTCAGTCATTGTCAGCAAATCCGCTACAGCCATTGTTCCGCCCCTTATTCCACAGCGCGCCGCGCGCGGCAATCGCAGGTTTGTTCGTTAAATGTTCTATAATTCAATTTTCCGCACAAAGCGAGAACTTTTCGCGCCCGCCTCAGTTGAGTGAAGCAAAAACTGGTTAACAAATGGTTGAACCCGCTGGGTTGCATGCAGCGCAAGGCGGGGTTGTCGAACTGGCACTGGCAAAGTCAGCAACGTTGACCTAATTCCAGTGACAAGGGGGGAAACATCTTTATGAAAGGGTTTCCAAATGGCACTGCTCAGCACCAATATCGCAACTGGCACCAAAGAAATCGGAAGCGGGTTTCTGGCGTTTCTGGCACGGTTGGCGGAACTGTCACCAACCTACAGACGCATCACTTACTATAACAGCAAGTCAGACGCGCAGCTGGCCGAAATGGGGCTGCGCCGCGAAGATATCCCCGCCAAGGTTCTAGGACCGCGCATGTTTGTATAACAGCGCGGCTGGCCTACAGGCGGCGAACCCCCGCATGGGCCAGCAACGCTTCATTTTGCGCGCAATCCCCATGCAGCAGGTTGAACGCACCGGGCGGCAGGTCTGCATCAGCGGCAATGCGCGCAAGCATTGTGGCGAACACCACATCGGTTTCGGGCGGGCAATACACCAGCCCGCCACACAGCGCCCGCCCCAGCTGCCGCCCAAACTGGCGCGGCGCCTGACCAACGGCATCGGTCACACAAACCGGGTGACCAACAGCACCATGCCCCCCCTTGATACCAACTGCCATCTGGCTGATCGCTGCGGCCTCAACACCTGTGCCTTGCGCCGCAAGGGCCTGCGCCAGCGCCGCGCCCGATTGCGCAACCAAATCCGCAAACCGCGCCCGCGCTGGCCCGCCCGCCCCCCGCAAGTGTGCGCGCAACCGGGTGACATCGCCCTTCTGGGCGGAAATAACCTGCCCAATCGCGCGCCCGTCTCTCGTGACAACCGCAGTTGCACAGCTTCCCAATGGCGCGCGCCACGCGCCGCCGACATAATGCGCAAACAGCCGTTCTGAAAAATCTGCAAACAGGTCATTGGACATGGCCACAATTCTAAAGCAAATTCCGCAAGCCAAAGATAGGCTTTTTGCAGTGTTCGGCACGCGGCGCAGGGCAAATGTGCGATGGCCCTTGCATCGCTGCGCTGTGTGACACATTTATGCCGGACCCGCAGATAACCGGAAAGCAACGCATGAGCCAGGACCCCAGCAAACGCGGACTGATCGCGGCCCTTCGGGGGAATTTCATCGCTGGCCTTGCTGTCATCGCACCCGGCATTCTGACCGTCTGGTTGGTTTGGAATGTGGTGACATGGATTGACGGGCTGGTGCTGCCGCTTATCCCGCGCGGCTTTCATCCTCAGGCTGTGGTGGGGCTGGACGTGCCGGGTGTGGGGGTGATTGTCTTCGTCGTTTTCACCCTCGTGATGGGGTATTTCACAAAAGGGCTGATCGGGCGCACGCTGGTGAACTGGGGCGAACGCATTGTAGAGGCAATGCCTGTCATCCGCTCTATCTACAATGCTGTTAAACAGATCGCGGACACCATCCTTGCGCGAACGGCCCCCACTTTCGACCGCGCCTGTCTGGTCCAATACCCGCGCCCCGGCATATGGGCGATGGCGTTCATCTCGACGACAACGCGCGGTGAAATCGGGGACCGCCTGTCCAGCCACGGGGACATGGTGTCAATCTTCCTGCCCACAACACCAAACCCGACCTCGGGCTTTTTGCTGTTCGTGCCACGCCATGATGTGATCGAACTGGACATGACAATCGAAGATGCCGCCAAACTGGTGATTTCGGCCGGGCTGGTATACCCTGACTCGCGCAAGATCCGCGCGCGCGACGATGGGGATGCGCAGCCGGTCAGTGACCCGCTGACCTGACCGCCAAAGGTTGCAATGCGCAGCCTGCAAACCAAGGGCAATTCAGCAAATCCCCGTAATCCGTGGCAGACACATGGTCCATTCCACCGCGCTGCGATCCCGGGCCTAAAACTTGCCGCCAACCCTGCGCAACACGCGACGATGACGGGCCACGCATCGGGGCAATGAACACGCGCAGACGGTGGGGCATGTCGCGTTAAGCCGCATGCATGCTATACACCGCAACTTATTGATTTCGCTTGCCAAAGTTGCGCAAAATCCGTAGCCACTTTGCGCGACCAGCCCTAGCTGAACATCGCCTCCAGATCGACGGTTGCGCGCGCATTCAGGTCCTGCCTGTGGCGCGACAAGAACCTGTCACAGGCCGCACGCCCCGCCTCTTTCAGGCTGTGCAACAAATACGGTGTGGGGGTCACTTTACTGGTCACCGAAAGCGTGTTCATCAGCGCATCATCAGCCACCATATGCAACAGCACATCCTTCATCTTGCCCCGCTCCATCCGGCCCTCGGCAATCAGGCGTTTGACAAACCCGATGGCGCGCAATTCCCGCAACAGCGATGAATTGAAGCTGATCTCATTCATGCGGTTCTGAATCTCCTGCGGGGTGCGCGGCAGGCTGTCACGCACCAAGGGGTTGATATTCACAATCAAGATATCATCGGGCAAATGCGGCTCGAACAAGGGAAACAACGCCGGATTGCCGGTATAGCCCCCATCCCAGAACGCCTCGGTCTGGCCAGTCTGCGGGTCCACGAATTCCACCGCCTGAAACAAGCTTGGCAAACACGCCGATGCCAGAATCACATCGCAAGACACCTCGTCACCGGAAAACACCCGTATCTTGCCACTGCGCACATTGGTCGCGGCAATATACAAGTCCGGCCCGTCATGGCTGCAAACCTGATCAAACCGCAGGGATTGCACAACAGCTTCCAGCGGGTTGCGATACAGTGGCCCATATTGGTAGGGGCTGGTCACCAGTGCCGCCATATCCATGGGTGACACAGGCATAAGGCTTTCCATCCAGGAATTGACCACCCCAATGGGCGGCAAGGCTTGCGCGATCCAGCCCGTCACGCGCAAATCATGCACCGCGCCCACCTGATGCCATATCTGGTCCAGCAGCGCGCGCGCGCCCGCGCGCCCCCCGTCCGCCATGCCCGCTTTCAGCGCAGCCGCATTCAGCGCCCCCGCTGATGTCCCCGAAATCGCGGCAATTTCCAGACCGTCATCTTGCAGCAGCCGGTCCAGCACACCCCATGTGAATGCACCATGCGCCCCCCCGCCCTGCAAGGCCAGATTGATCCGCTTTACCATCTCTCACCTTTCGGGGGATTGAACGCCCCAGCTTGCCCTTGGCCACAAACCCGCCGGTCATCCCCGACAGGCAGCCCGCCCAATCTGGCTTCATCTTGCCAAAAAATACTCATAAAACGCCTGATCACAAACCGGACATCACAGCGCAGTCCACCCCCCGTCAACCGAAATTGTGGTCCCCGTGATCTGGGCTGCGGCATCCGAACACAAAAACACCGTCGTTGCGCCAATCTGCTCCACCGTGGCGAATTCGCCGGACGGTTGACGCGCCAGCATGATTTCCTTGATCACGGTTTCGCGGTCCATGTTATGGGTTTTCATCTGGTCGGGGATCTGCTTTTCGACAATCGGCGTCAGCACATAGCCCGGACAAATGGCGTTGCACGTCACCCCCTTGCCGGCGGCTTCCAGCGCTGTGGTCTTGCTCAGGCCCACCACCCCGTGTTTTGCGGCAATATACGCCCCTTTATAGGGGCTGGCCGTCAACCCATGCGCCGAGGCAATATTGACCACCCGCCCCCACCCTTTGGCATACATCCCCGGCAATGCAGCGGCAGTGGTATGAAAGGCGGATGACAGGTTGATGGCGAGGATCGCGTCCCATTTGTCTACGGGAAATTCCTCAATCCGGGCGACATGCTGGATACCAGCGTTATTGACCAGAATATCGCATCCCCCCGCCTGTTCAATCAGGGCACGGCACTGGTCGGGCTTGGACATGTCGGCCTGAATATAGGTGACATGCGCGCCAGTGTCGCGCGCAATATCTGCCGCAATCTGGTGGTCCTCGGCAGTGTCCGAGAAGGAGTTGATCACCACCTCGGCCCCGGCCCGCGCCAATTCACGCGCAACCCCAAGCCCAATTCCCGAATTCGACCCGGTGACGATGGCGCGTTTTCGTGCAAGCTGCATGCGTCTTTCCTCTCGTATACTTTGCTGCTGTGCAGCATAAACAGAAAAAACGAAAACCCAACCAAAAGCTGTGCAGCCCTGTTGGCCATAAGATGCGCGGGCCAAAAAAAACGCCCGCACAAGGCGGGCGTCAGTCATTGAGGCAGGTTTCATACAGGCAAGAAACCTATCGAGCAGTGATGTATATATAGCCCCTGTGACCGCGTGTTCCAAGCTAAAAGTTTGAAAACTCTATCATCGAACTGTAGCGTATGGGGAAACCATGCCCTGTTATCCTTACCCCGGAGTCGCCAGAATGTTGTCATCCATCTGCCGCAACACAACTGCTGCCGCGCTTTTTGCACTGGTATGTGTCGTGCATACGCCCGCTTTCGGACAGGCCAGCCATGGCATAGCTATGTATGGTGACCCTGCCCTACCACCAGATTTTGAACATTTGCCCCATGTAAACCCCGACGCGCCCAAAGGCGGGCGCATCATTCAGGGCGAGGTGGGCGGCTTTGATTCGCTGAACCCGCATATCCTGAAAGGGCGCAGCCCGTGGCAATTGCAATATCTGGCCTATGAAAGCCTGATGGCCCGAAACTGGGACGAACCCTTCACAATATACGGGCTTCTGGCCGAATCGGTTGAAACCGATGACGCGCGCAGTTGGGTGGAATTCACCCTGCGCCCGCAGGCCGCGTTTTCGGACGGCACGCCCGTAACTGTGGAAGATGTGCTGTGGTCCTATGAAACCTTGGGCAGCGTGGGCCATCCCCGCTATCATGGCAGTTGGGCACGGGTGGCGCGCGCGGACATCACGGGCGAACGGTCCATCCGCTTCACCTTCACCGAACCCGACCGCGAATTGCCGCTGATCTTGGGCATGCGCCCGATCTTGCAAAAAGCGCAATGGGACGGGCTGGATTTTGCGCAATCAGGCACGTCGGTCATTCCCATCACGACGGCCCCCTATGTTATCGACCGCTTCGAGGCGGGGCGCTATGTCTACCTGAAGCGCAATCCCGATTATTGGGGAAATGACCTGCCCTTCATGCGCGGGCAGGCCAATCTTGATGAAATCCGCATGGAATTTTTTGGCGATGGCACGGCCCTGTTCGAAGCCTTCACCTCTGGCATGCTGAACACCATGCGCGAAACCAATGCCGCAGCGTGGAACACGCGCTATGATTTCCCTGCCGTGCAGGCTGGCGAGGTTGTGAAGTCGGAAATCCCGCATGGCCGCCCGTCCGGCATTGCAGGCTTTGTGATGAATGGCCGCAACCCCTTGTTTGCTGACTGGCGCGTGCGCGACGCAATGATTCATGCGTTCAATTTCGAATATATCAGCCAGGTTATCAACGGCTCCGAAGACCCGCGCATCACATCGTATTTTTCCAATTCCGTTCTGGGCATGCAGGATGGTCCGGCACAGGGGCGCGTGGCGGAATTTCTGGCGCCTTTTGCAGATGACCTGCTGCCCGGCACATTGGACGGCTACAGCCTGCCATCGTCTGATGGCAGTGTGGCAAACCGCGCGAATATGCGCGCTGCCACCAATCTGCTGGCACAGGCCGGATGGGACGCAGACAGCGCGGGCGTGTTGCGCAATGCCAATGGCGATCCTTTCCGCTTCACCATCCTGTTGCGTCAGGGGTCCAGCGAAGTGTTGGCGATTGCCGAAATCTATGCCGAATCCCTGTCGCGGTTGGGAATGGATGTGACCGTCGCGCAAATCGATTCCGCCCAATATACGGAGCGGACAAATGCATTTGATTTCGACATGACATATTACCTGCGCGGTCTGTCGCTGTCGCCGGGGGCCGAACAGCGCCTGTATTGGGGGTCCGATGCGGCCACCGCCGACGGGTCGCGCAACTGGATGGGGGTTCAAAGCCCCGCGATAGATGCCCTGATTGACCGGCTGGTGACATCTTCGGAGCAAGACGATTTCATCGCCAGCGCCCGCGCGCTGGACCGTGTGCTGACAGCGGGCCGGCATGTGGTGCCCTTCTGGTTCAACGACCGTGCCCGTATCGCGCATGCGCGCGAATTGCACTTTCCCGAACGCCTGCCCGTCTATGGTGACTGGATCGGCTTTCAACCTGATGTGTGGTGGTGGCAGGACTAACGCCTTGAGAGGTCTGGCGGCGCAAAACGGAACCCGCCTTGCAAGCGCCCGATGCCCAAAAGTGTTTCTGTCTGCCGCCGCGCGCGTGGCACCCGTGCTGTTCTGGCTTTGACTATCTATTAGGCTGGGGCGTGGTCAGAAAAGAGGGCTCATTGATCGGTCTGCTTGCGGTGCGTGACCCACACCGCAAGACGCGACTCAATGAGTCCTGAGCCTGGCTGCCCCCCCACAGGTGGTGAACGGGTGGAATTCACTGAGCGCCTTGGATCAGCTTGATGGCGCTGCGAAGCGCGACAGATGAACATCGTGATCAAGACATCTCATACCGGTCTGGCGGAAGATATAACCGCTTATTTTTGGGCCTTGATTTCGCCCGAACTTATTCGCGCCAAATAGCTGTTCAACTCGCGCTTTACGATCGGCATCAGGATGTAGAGCGCGACAATATTTACAACCGCCATCGCAAACAGTGCCGCATCTGAGAAATCGATCACAGCGTCAAGGCTGGATACGGCTCCGACCAAGATGAAGGCACAAAAGATCAGCTTGAAAGTCACCTCTTTCGATTTCCCCTCGCCGAACAGATATGTCCATGCTTTCATCCCATAATATGACCATGTGATCATTGTGGAAAAGGCAAAGAGAAAGACAGCCAAGGACAGCGCGTAGGGTGCCCAGCCAAAAGCAGACTCAAAAGCCGCCGACGTGATTGCAACACCCCCTGTTGCGCCGCTTGCCGTTGCAATGCGGCCAGCCTCGTCCAGAATATAGTGCCCTGTTTCAGCGTCTATCAGCAATTGCTGGGTAATGATGATAACCAGCGCCGTCATGGTGCAGATCACAACGGTATCTATACACGGCTCCAACAGCGCGACAAATCCCTCTGAAACAGGTTCTTTTGTGCGAACAGCGGAATGCGCGATAGCAGCAGACCCGATTCCTGCCTCATTCGAGAAGGCCGCGCGGCGGAACCCCTGAAGGATCGCGCCGACAATGCCGCCGATAATGCCTGTATCGGTAAACGCGCCACGGAATATTTCGCCAAATGCCCACAAGATATGGTCTGCATTCATCAGCAGGATCAGCATGCCAACCAGAAAATACCCAATCCCCATGAACGGCACAATTTTCTCTGTCACATGTGCGATGGATCTGATCCCGCCAATAATGACTGCAAAGACAGTGCCCGCCAACACCATTCCCGTAATCCATGTGGGTATGCCAAGGACGCCGTGCACCTGGATTGCCGCTTGATTGGCCTGAAACATATTCCCGCCCCCCAGTGCCCCAAGGACACAAAACACCGAAAATAAGCCCGCCATGAAACCGCCCAAAGGAAGGCCGCGTTCGGCAAAGCCTTTTTTGATGTAATACATCGGCCCACCAGAAACCGTGCCATCGGGGTATTCGTTGCGGTATTTCACGCCCAATGTGCATTCGGTGAATTTTGTGGCCATGCCCAAAAGGCCAGCAAGGATCATCCAGAATGTGGCCCCCGCCCCGCCGATGGAGACGGCAACGGCAACACCGGCAATATTGCCAAGCCCCACAGTGCCAGAAAGTGCCGTGGCCAGCGCCTGAAAATGGCTCACCTCGCCAGTATCTTTGGGATCAGAATAGCAGCCCCGCACAATCCGCAGCGCAAGCCCGAAGGCCCGAAACTGGATAAAACCGAAATAAAGCGTAAAGATGAATGCGCCTAAAACCAGCCAGCCTACGATCCACGGGACCGACGTGCCCGGCAGGTTTGCAAAAATTATATTTACAAACCATCCTGTGGCTGCGGCAAATATAGTGTCAACAGTCCGCTCAAACCCTGCCTGCGCAGGCGCTGGCAGACAGCAAAGGGCAAGAAGGGCAGAGCTGCCAAGGTTTTGTGGTGGTCGCGCGCAAGACATGTGTCACCCTAGGGCAAGCGTCCAAGAAATCAATGCGGCTTGGGCAATAGCGGTGCAGGGCATTGCAGGGTATACTTCAGCGCGCGCGCAGCGCAGCCTGAATGCGCAAGTATTCAGAAATATTCTCCAGATTGACCAGGCCGACCAGCACGCCCTTTTGCAAAATGCAAATCAGTTGCACATCCTCGCCATGTTGAAGCGTTTCCAGCAATGCTGCCAGATCAGAATCGGGCGCGGCGGTTACCGCTTTGGTCATGATGGTGTCAATAGGGCCATCAAGTCCGTGATCACGCAACCCACGCAAGATTGCCTTTTGCGTCACAACGCCCACCAACTGGCCGTGCTCAAGCACCGGAAAATCCTTCAATGTGCCAGCAAGCGTCAGATCCACTGCGCGCGACAGTGGCGCACCACGCGGCAGAACCTGAAACTGCGTGATCATGGCCCGCGATACGGGCTTGTGGTGCAGCTGTGTCTCAATCTCTGCGCCGCCTGCCTCTGCGGCAGCACCAATCCAGATGAATACCGCAATCAATATCAGGATCGGATTGCCAAACAGCCCAAGCAGTCCAAAGCCAAGTGCCAGGGCTTGCCCAATACCTGCTGCAATCTGTGTTGCGCGCAGCCGTTCCATGCGAAAGCAAAGCGCCGCCCGCAAGACCCGCCCGCCATCCATGGGAAATGCGGGGATCATGTTGAACACAGCCAGAAAGATATTGGCAAACAGCACGCTTTGCAGGAAATTTGCGGGCATAAGCGCAGGGGCCGTCATTTCGACATCTTCACCCATACTGCCGCCACCGCTAATCCCAAGGATCAGAAATAGCACAAACGCGATCACGATATTCACCGCAGGCCCCATCAGGGCGACGACAATTTCCTGCCGAGGATCTTTTGGCATACGCTCCAGCGTGGCAAGCCCGCCAATGGGCAGAAGCGTGATATACCGTGTGCCGATCCCATAGCGCCGCGCTGTCAGGGCATGCCCGTATTCATGCAACACCACGCATAAAAACAAAACGGCAATAAAGCTTAATCCGAACAATACACCGCCCGGTGTTCCTGTCTGCAACCAGTAAACGGCGCCGATCCATACGAATAGCAAAGGGAATGTCGCGTGCATAAACAGGTCAATTCCGGCAAACCGACCAATTTTCAAAGACCACCCAGACCATTGCATTTGCTGCCTCCAACCCGTTTGTTTTTGCCCGCCCAACACATCAGCATACTTGCGCAGCTCATCAAGCGCACCGGGATAGAACGTGCCTGCGTTCATTCGCATTCACGCGACCCCCTCTAACCTTATGGTGTCGCATGTCTTTTTGCCCAAAACCGGGCCCCACTTTTGCGCGACATGCCAGTGTATCAAAATACCCCCGGTTGCATATCCGCCGTTTCCAGTCTCATCGTCGCCGTTTCGCGCAGGATCACACTGCCGATGCATCAAGGACGGCGCGGGCCAGCCGTGCGGCTGTGACCGGCTTGGGGAGTATCGCTGCAAATTCTGGCGCCGGCGCGTCGCCCAGCGTGTCAGGCCGCGCGGTGACCAGCACCACAGGGACCGGCGGCGACAGTTTGCCAGCATGGCGGGCCAGCGCCCGGCCGTCCATACCCTCCATGTGCAGATCGGTCACCAATGCGGACCAGAGTCCGGGCGTCTCCGATAGTGCTTCGGCCGCCTCTTCGGGGTCGGCGACGGCAACGGCTACTGCTCCGGATGCCTCCAGCATGTCAGCCAAAACTTCGGCCACATCTACCAGATCGTCCACCACAAGCACATGCAGGCCACGCAACAGGTCTGCCGTCGGGCCGTTGGCCAGCCGCGCCGTGGCGTTGCGCACCTTCTGGCCTGCTTCGGCCCGCGCAGGCGCCGCGGCCGGCCAGGCCACAGTCATGGTGGTTCCCCGGCCCGGCGTGCTGTCCACCCACAGCGCCGCGTGGTTGGCTTGCAGGATGGTCGAGACGATCCGAAGCCCCAGCCCAGTGCCTGCCTTCCCCTTGGTGCTGAAGTTGGCCCGGAACATTCGTGGACGCACCTCGTTCGAGATGCCTGCGCCAGTATCTTTGATGGTGAAAAGCGACATGGGCACCCCGGCGGGCGCGAGGAAGCCGGCATCGGGGGGGCAAGATGGCGGGGAGGTTCCGGGCGGCAAGACGGCCAACGTCACCATCGAAGGTCGTTCCGGTGCGCCCGCATCGCAAGCATTGATGGCAAGGTTCACGACCACCTGGGCGACCTCGGTAGGGTTGGCCCATACCAGTGGTCCTGCCTCGGACAGTTCGACGCGCACGTCATGCCGCGCGATCCGCCGCTCGCCCAGCAGATCCACCGCGTTCCGAAGCAGCTTGCCCAGATCCTGCCTCTCGCGCGGCAACTCCGGGCGAACCAACCCGCCCAGTCCGGCGATCAACTCCTGCGCCATGTCGACAGAGCGGCGGATGCGTCCCAGACCGTCCTGAAGTCCCGGCTGCCCGGCGGCTTGCATCTCCAGCATCTCGGATGTGCCCGCCACCACCGCGATCAGGTTGTTGAGGTCATGCGCCACGCCCCCGGCGACCTGCGCCACCGTGTCGCGCTGCTGTGCGCGCTGCAGCTCCTCGCGCAGCTGCGCCTGCTCCTCCTGGGCCTGCGCCCGTGCAGTCATCTCGGCGGTGATGTCGAAGCTCACGCCCGACAGGGCCGTGGGTGCACCCTCTGTGTCGCGCTCACTGACGCCAGCATGCACTTGCAGCCATATCCATTCCCCCCTGCGAACCCTTCTGCGGTAGGTCAGGATCTGTCGCTCCACCGCACCGGCCTCCAGCTTGGCCACTGCGGCCCGCACCTGCGCCGCGTCCTCGGGATGAACCGTCAGGATCCATTCGTCACTGGGCATGTCGCGTTCGCCGGGCCGGTGACCGGCGAACGCGGCCCAGCGGGGGTCGAACGCTGACCGACGGGAAATCAGGTTGCGCCGCCAAGTATAGGCCCGCGCGGCCTCCAGCACCGTTGTCAATTTCTGTTCGGTGCGTTTGAGATCGTCGATATCGACGAGGATACCTTCCCAGATCACCGAACCGTCATCAAGTTCGCGCGGGACAGATTCGGCGCGAATCCACCGCGTTTCGCCGTTTGCTACGATGCGGGCCTCGACAGAAAAGGGCTGGCGTTTGGCTAAGGCTTCGGCATTGATCCTCAGCCAGTGCGGGCGATCCTCGGGATGCACGCGCGAAAAGCCGGTCACCGGGTCGCCTGCTGCCTCCTCGGGTGTCAGTTCCAGCATGTGTAGGAACTGCTTGCTGACGAAGGCGAACTCGGCCAGTTCCGCACCCGGCCGCAGCACCATGGTAAAGGCACCGGCGGGCATGTTCTCGGTCAGTGCGAAGGCCGTCTGCTCATTCTCGCGGCGCTCCGCCTCCAGTGCCGCCTCGGCCAGCCGCGTTGCCGTCAGGTCCTGAAAGGTAACAATCACCAGATCGCCCTGAAGCGCGAAACCGATCAGCACGTCACGCAACCGGCCTGCCTTATCGATGATTCTGTATTCTCCGGGTGGCGCAACCTTGCCTGTCGCCTGCCGCGTTGTGATCTCATCCCACCAGCGGGCCATAACCTTTCGGCGGTAGTCGGGGTCAGGATAGGCTTGCTCCGCCCAAGCGGCCACACTGGGCACATCCGCCAGCGCGTAACCAAAGGTGGCGGTGAAACTCGGATTGACGAAGCGCGCCGTAGCGCCCCCGCCCAACTCATGCACCACCATCGGGACAGGCAACGTACCAAGTAGCGCCCAAATATCCACATCTTGGCCAACGAAACCTTCGGGGCTAGCGACTGACAGGGGCGTCTGTCCTGAAGGCGGTTGGGTCACGACGTGGGCTTTCATTTGCGTTTGCAAAATTATTAAACCGTCCCCCGGAGAAGGGAAATGGCGAAACTCACTTTGGATAGCGCCCTCCGAAGCATTCTTGACACGACACATAGCAGGACCCCTCGTCAAAACGGCACGGCAATGTCGCATTCTGACGGCCCCTGACGGCGGCAAAGGCGCGGGAACGCACAAGCGCTGCACCCCCCACCAGCGCCACGGGCGGGGGGCGCCAGTGGACTTGCAGGGTTGCATACGCAAACAGGGGGATAGCCACTGTGACCGCCGATCGGGGCTATGACACGCGCCGGTGTCACAGCGCGGTCCCAATCAGTCCGACCAGATAGAAAGGTCGAGTCTGGCAGGAAGGCTGCCCGGCGTTGCGGACCTCGCCAAGATGAACCACATGTCATAGCGTTAATGGCGTCAGGGGACACCACGTCTTATGCGGGGGGATGCAATAATGCCGCTAGAACCCCCAAAAAATCAGAAAACTGTTCTACAACCGTCCACGATGTGACAGTCGGTGAAGATCATCCTTCGGTCAACAAATGACGCCACTCTCGATTGTTGGCATTGGCCGCGATGAAGCCGTTCCTTAGCCTCTTGTCAGTCAGTGGCATCTTCAATGTCGCATCACAGATCAAAATTCTACTGCTGTCAAAATCATCCGAAGATACGACCTTTGAACAAAGTATAGTAACAGCATTGGTATTCTTGCCTCTCAACGTCAGCAAGGTTTCCACACCGGCTTCTGTATCTTCAAACGCATCAAAATTAATTAGGACATGCGTGAATATATTTTCAACAGGTGAAGATGCTTCAGAACACCGGAGGCTTGGCGTAGACGCTATAAGATTAACTCCAATGCTCCGCAGATGTGTGCGCATTCTGTGCAGATCAAGTTCCGAGAACCCCACAAGCAATGCCTTCACGTCATCAAAAGAAGAATCATTCATGCGGCGGATAAACTCACCCCATAAATCATCTTCATTTCTATCTGTGTTTGCGCAATCAGTAAGTTCGCTTGACCGATTCAACCCATAAGCCCAGCCCAGGATTTTACTTATTTTCCCTATCTCTCTGGTGCTTTGCATTTCTTTTCTCTGACTTTTTCTGCACGGGCGCCTTGCGCCGATATTTGTGTCTATTGGCTTAAGATTGGCGGACCTGCATTATTCAAGAATAATTCGCTGTGACACTCAGCAGGTATATCAAACTTCTTACCGTTAGAAAAAAACCAACCTGATTATGTAGAACCACGCAAAAATGCCAAGAAAAACGCCCGGTAAAATCCACCAGCCGGACATGGATCTTGACTCAGCGCTGTGAACTTTTTTAGTTTCATCTAAGCGTGATGAATAGAAAACCGAAGACCCGCTTTTATTGTAGAACGCCCTATCTGAATCGCTGTGGCGTCGCACAAAATAAGGGTCTTTCTCTACTTTATGTTTTCCCACATGCGCATGAAAATTCGGCAATTTTCTTTTCCTTCAGATTTACCTTTGGATCGAGCATATCTAGCATGTCGACAAACGCATCGAGTCTGTTCCAGTATCCAGTTTCAAGTATATGTAGTATTTCCAGAATTGGAATTGCGACAACGGTAGAAGAAAATATCTTTAGAGATAATTCACTATACTTTGGCGCAACAGCCACCAAAAAAATGGGCATCAACGAGCGTCCCCCCCCTGACACAGGAGAATTTACCTATTTAATCCATACAGTTACACTGACGACATGAGCAAACGATCCCCCGCCCGTTATCGCAGGATGAACGGGTCCAGTTCGTGAACGATAGGGCGCCACTGGTTCGGGCCCGATAGCGAATGCATCGCAGAGTAGCGGATGTGGCTGTCTACTCGTGTGGGTCTAAAAATATGAATTAAAGAAATATATTATTCGTTCAAGGAATTGCACAAGAACGCCCTACACAGCGGCCAGTTCCTGTACACAGGTCTAAATTATTCCGTGCTTCAGCGCAGCGACAACCGCCTGTGTTCTGTTTCGGACATCGAGTTTTCGACAGATGGACTTGACATCCAGCTTGACAATGACCTCATCCAAACCCAATTCGCGGCCGATCTCCTTATTTTGCAACCCTTCACACAGCAACGCAAGAACGCGCTGCTCTCGGGGTTTCAAGGCGAATCCGCTGCCACTTTCCTCATTGGACCGCATCATGAATTCCGATGGCAAGTATATTTCACCATCAGCGATCAGCCGAATTGCATGACCAAGCACTTTCAGCGGCAATGTCTTGGGGATGAAACCGTTCGCCCCCTTTTCCAAAGCCAGTTGCACGATCGTCCGACCCGCCACCCCCGAAAACAGGGCAACGCGCCCCCCATTCGCTTTGATAACGCGCTGTAGCCCTTCCAATGCGTCCATTCCGGGCAAATCGTAATCGAGCAAAACGACGTCATATCCTGCAGCCCTCTCAATGGCTTCGACCGCCGAGCAGATATCCTTCGCGGAATCGATAGAAAAATTATTGTCCAAACAAAGAGCCTGAACAAGCGTTTCCGTAAGCAACGTATGATCATCCACAATCAGCATTCGTATAGATATTCGGTCACCCGAATATTGTTCTCGCACTGTGGTCTGGTACTGCAGGTTCATTTTAATCTCGATGTTTTCTTATTGTTAAGCAGTTTATCCTTTGTATAGTTTGACTGGGCAGGCACATCTTTCAACTGCCCATATGGGTAATATCCATCTCTTTTGGGGGATCAAAACTACGGAACGGCTTTGCAACCAAACAAGACGGGTCATCGCTGCCGTTCACGGCGGCGACGATCCAAGCGCGAGTGTTGTCTGATCAGCGGCTGCACTTTCCTGCTGAAGCAAAACAGGCTGGCGACGTCAAGCGACTGTGCCGATATCTCGCGGCTCAGGCTTGACGCGCTTGACCGGTCCGAGGATGGCATTCTCGCTGATCATGCCACTTGCCGCGCTGCGTTTCACGAACACCAGACGCTAAAGCATGTCGCGCAAAACTGCGCCCGGTTTTGCAAGAACGAGACGCGATAACATACGGTTAGCGTGAATGCGAATGAGCGGAACGCGCTTTCGACAAGGCGGAACGAATGTTGCGATCGTGTTCCAGTTCTGATCCTTATGAGTGCCATTGCAAAGTGTTTTTCGAACCAGCGCTGTGCCGCATTGCTTATCCGTTCTTCTTACAGCGGCCCGCCATTAACCTTTCACAAGGCTTTTCATCAGTTCATGCTTGATTGCTGCGCTTGCTGCCTGAACCTTGGCGCTGCGGTGCAAATCAACATGCGTGACCAGCCATATGGGAGCAGACCAGTCGGAGTGCGGGGGGATCACCTGAACCAGGTCATCCGGCGCAAGCGCCGGTGTCAGAAAACCCAACCCCATTCCCGCGCGCGTGGCCAGCACGCGCACGCTGGAACTGTTGCTGCGCAATGCGACCTTATGGCCTGCCTGCCGCAACCATATATCGAACGGCGCACGCACATGCGCAGCATCTGCTGCAATGAATTTATGCGCGCCCAGATCGTCCAGCCCGGACGGGGTGCCATGCTGGTCAAGATAGCATTGCGCGCCATACAGCCCGAACGGCAATGCCCCCAAAGCCTGCACCACGTTGTCAGGTTCCTGCGGGCGTGCACCTGCGCGAATGGCAAGATGCGCTTCGCCATATTCAAGCTGCAACACACGTTCTTCTGTTCGCAGGCAGGGGCTTAGCGCCGGATGTTCCAGCGTCAGCGCCTGAATGGCAGGCATCAGCAGATGGCATAATTCAGGGACAGTGGTAATGACCAGATCCCCGCCAATACCATCTTGCAGCCCATGCAGCCGCGCGGCCAGCGCGTCAAAATTCTGTTCGGCCCCGCCTGCGACTTCGGCCAGGGCCTGCCCGGCTTCGGTCGGGGAATAGCCCTTGGCGTGTCGCTGGAACAGTTTGACGCCAAGCCGGTCTTCCAACGCATCGATATGGCGTATCACAGTGGCGTGATGCACCCCCAGCGCATGGGCCGCGCCGCTAACGGTGCCTGCACGCGCGACATGCAGCGCGGTGCGCAATTCATCCCATGGGGCAAGGCTCATGAAGGGCACCTCCGTTTGGACCGGTCAAGACAGGATGGGCGGTTGTGCGCTGCGGTGTCAAGCAATGTCACGCCACGCGCATAAGTGTTCCGTATTCGGCCTGCGCTGCGACCAGATCGGCGCCATCGGGGGCGGATCGCAACGCCAGTGCATGATTGGCGCGGTCCTGCGCGGCAGCGGTCAGGGGGGGACAGGCATCTGCAAGGGCGTGCATTTCGTCCAGATTGCCGTTGCAATGCAGCACAATATCACACCCTGCCCCCAAGGCCGCCTGCGCGCGCGCGGCAACTGGCCCATCAAGCGCCTGCATGGAAATATCATCACTCATCAACAGGCCGGAAAACCCGATTTCACTGCGGATCAGCTCAATCATGCGCCGCGATGTGGTGGCGGGAAAATCGGGGTCGATGTCGGAAAACACCAGATGCGCACTCATCCCCATGGGCAGATCGGCCAGCGCGCGGAAGGCCGCGAAATCCGTGCGGTTCAGTTCCTGCAGGGGGGTGTCGACCACAGGAAGCGCCAGATGGCTGTCCATATCCGCGCGGCCATGGCCGGGAATATGCTTCAGCACTGGCAACACACCGCCCGCCAACAGCCCGTTGGCCATGGCGCGCGCGCAGGCAACCACAATATCCACATCCAGCCCATAGCAGCGGTTGCGCAAAATCGCATGTGTCTGAGCGCAGGCAATATCAGCAAGGGGCGCGCAATTCACATCAATGCCAGCGGCGTGCAATTCCGCCGCAATCAGACGCCCGCGCAGATACATGGCGCGCGCGGGGGCCGTGCTGTGCAGGCTTTGGTCAAGGGCGGGCAGCCAGTCACGCCAATGCGGCGCGCGCATGCGTTGAACGCGCCCGCCTTCCTGATCAATCAAGATGGGAATATCGCGCCCCAGAACGTCGCGCCATTGCGATGTCAACGCGACAAGCTGGGCGGGCGTTTCAATATTGCGCGCAAACAGGATCGCGCCCCATGGCTGCGCGCGCGCAAGAAAACGCTGTTCCTGCGCATCAAGGCGCGTCCCTGCGCAGCCGAAAATAACCGCGCGCGGGGCTTGCGTCATCGCACAAGAACCGGGATGCAGTCGATGTTCTGCGCCACAAGGGCCGAACAGAAGCGCCGTGCATCGCGTTCATCCTCGAACCCGTGGGCGCGCAGGCGGTAGAACACCGACCCCCCGCTATGGGCGGCTTCGATCACGCGGCCCCGGTCATCCAGCAAGGGCGAAAAACGGCGCGCAAGCTGGTCCCATGCCGCGCGTGCGGCAGGCGCGTCATCATAAGCCCCAAGCTGCACAAGGCGCGTTCCCGGACCGATGCTGGCGGGGTCCACATCCAGCCCGCGCGGCGAAGACAGGCCCGCCGCCACCGAACTGGCCACTGAGGCGGCAATCGCATCCGCATCGGAACTGGAGGACACTGTGGGCGGCGCATTCTGGACCGCTGGCGCAGCGCGCGCCACCTGCACATCCTGCCCGCGGGCAGGCGGGCGGGGCGATCTGGATACGGCCAGCCGGTTCGGGGTCACAAAACCCAGCGGCGGCCCGCTGACTTCGGGCATGTCGCGCTGCAGGGCCACCGGCAGGGGGGTGGTATCTGCGCCAAAGGCGGGAAGCGGGGGCTGTATCTGGTCTGCCGGTCTTGGGTTCAGATCATTTTCACCAAGCCCTGTTGGCGGCGGCGCTAGCACGATAGAGTCGCTTCCTGTTGCCTCGGCGGCAGCGGCAAGTTCGTTTATTGCAAGCCCCTGAAACGCCGCCTGACGTCCGCCGGGGTTTTCAGGTGCCACGCGCGCAGGCCCTTCCAGCGCGCGCACGACCGGAACACCGGACACGTCGCGTTGCATCATCTGCCATGTCCAGATGCCCGCCGACACCACAAGCGCAAGCGATGTCACGGCCCCAAGCGCATGCATGACCGCATTGGGCCGCATTTTCTGATTGCGCAAGTCCCCATTCGCCCCGCCCCCCCCAGCAAAGGGTTGCGCCTGACCGGCAGCGCGCGCCGCATGCGGGTGCGGCGCGGCCTGATACGGCGCATACCCTTGATGTGGCTGGCGATAGGCAGCTGCGTGATGATGATAATCAGGATCAGGCGCATAGTGCCCCGCCTGTGGTGGATAGGGCGGCACGGGCGCGTAGGCGGGGTCATGAACCGCCGGTTGGTCGGGCGTGTAAGGGGGCTGCGCAACATAAGGGTCATATGGCGCATGCGCGAAAGCGTCATCGCCATAGGCGTAATCGGGCCGCCCCTGCGAATCAACACGCGGTTGCCTGCCTGTCACCGGCACATGGCCGTGGGCATTATCTGCGGGGAAATACCTGCTCTCACCCATAAATTGCCTCTCTCATATGCGGGCACACAAAATAATGCGCCCGAACACATGCTTTTCGTCATCTGGCAAGAGGCCTGCTCGACATTGCCGTTGCTTGGCGCGCGTTTCGCACCTATTTTATTTTATAGCCCGGGCAGCGCGACGCGCCCTGCCCGTTGGTCAATCCGTAAACCGGCGCTGTGCGTTCTAGCGCATCTCTGTAACCGGCGTGACCCCCAAGATAGCAAGACCGGCGGAAATAACAACGCCTGTCCCGCGCGCAAGTGCAATTTTGGCCGAAGTTGTGGCAAGATCGCCCTCTTGGACAAAACGCAGCGCAGGGGTGTCGTTGCCGCGGTTCCACAAGCCATGGAATTCAGCCGCCAATTCCGACAGATAGGCCGAAATGCGGTGCGGTTCTTGTGTGCGCGCCGCCAGTTCGACAATGCGCGGCCATTCCGCCAGCTTGCGCATCAGCGCCAGTTCGGCGGGATCATCCAGTGCCGACAGCGCAGCCCCTGCAAGTGCCATGTCATCTGTGGCAACGCCCATATCCGCCGCCTTGCGCAACACAGAACATATACGTGCATGGGCATATTGCACATAAAACACCGGATTGTCGCGCGACTGTTCCAGCACCTTGTCAAAATCGAAATCCAGCGTGGCGTCATTCTTGCGCGTCAGCATCACAAAACGGGTGACATCCGCGCCCACCTCATCGACCACATCGCGCAGCGTCACAAACGTGCCCGCGCGTTTGGACATTTTGAACGGTTCGCCATTCTTGAACAGCTTTACCAACTGGATCAGCTTGACCTCCAGCGGGACCTTACCACCCGACAGCGCCGACACAGCCGCCTTCATGCGCTTGACATAGCCGCCATGATCGGCACCAAAAATGTCGATCAGCATATCAAACCCACGGTCTATCTTGTTGGAGTGATAGGCAATATCGGGGGCAAAATATGTCCAGCTTCCGTCCGATTTCATGATCGGGCGGTCCACATCGTCACCGTGTTGCGTGGACCGGAACAGCGTTTGCTCGCGCGGTTCCCAATCTTCGGGGGTTTTGCCCTTCGGTGGTTCCAGCACGCCTTCATAGATCAGGCCCTGCGCCTTCAGCTTGGCAATGGCAGTTTCAATCTGGCCAGTGCCATACAACGCCTTTTCGGACGAATACACATCCATCCGCACCCCAAGCGCGGCCAGATCCGCACGGATCATGCCCATCATGCGGTCCGTGGCGAAATTGCGCACAGTTTCCAGCCAGACGGATTCCGGCTGGTCAAGGAATGTGTCGCCGAATTCTTCCTTCAGCGCCTCGCCCACCTCGATCAGGTATTCGCCCGGATACAGCCCTTCGGCAATTTCGGGCGACAGGCCGTGCGCTTCGCGGTAGCGTTCAAATGCCGAGCGCGCCAGAACATCGACCTGCGCGCCGCCATCGTTGATGTAGTATTCGCGCGTCACATCATAGCCCGCGAAGGCCAGCAGGTTGCACAGCGCGTCGCCCACCACGGCCCCACGCGTATGGCCCACATGCATGGGTCCAGTGGGGTTGGCGGACACGAATTCAACATTGACCCGCGCCCCCTGCCCCATATCGGACCGTCCGAACCCCTGCCCGCGCGCCAGCGCAGTTGCCACGACACCTTGCCATAAGGCAGATGACAGGCGCAGGTTCAAAAAGCCCGGTCCGGCAACATCAGCGCTGTCAATACGGGCATCTGCGGTCAGCGCCGCGGCCAGCGCATCGGCAATCTCGCGTGGTTTCAATCCGGCAGGTTTGGCCAGCACCATCGCAGCATTTGTGGCCATATCGCCATGTGCGGGGTCGCGCGGGGGTTCAACTGCGACATTGCTGAAATCAAGCCCTTGCGGCAACGCACCATCAGCGACCATGGCCTGCAAACAGTCCAGCACCAGCGCACGAATATCGGAAAACAGGTTCATCTTGTCCGTCCTTGTTGCTGTTCTTGCCCTACGCCGCAGGCGCGCGGGCGTCAATGCCCGCCAAACCCTTGCGTTGCAGGGTTTGGCCTGTATGGTTGCGCTAACGCATTTGGAAGAAGGGACAAACCATGCGCTGGGGAATACTGGGGGCGGCCAAGATCGCCCGAACCGATGTCGCGCCTGCCATCCAACTGGCGAAGGACGCGGAACTGGTGGCCATGGCCACGCGCGATGCGGCACGCGCCGCGCCGTTTGTGGAACTGGTGCCGGGATTGCGCGTGCATGACAGCTATGATGCGCTGCTGGCCGACCCTGATATTGATGCGGTCTATATTCCGCTGCCCAATCACCTGCATGTCGAATGGTCACACAAGGCCGCGCGGGCAGGCAAGCATGTCCTGTGTGAAAAACCCATCGCGCTGCATGCCGACGACATAAACCAGTTGATTGCCACGCGTGACACCACTGGCAAACTGATTGCCGAAGCGTTCATGATTGCCCATCACCCCCAATGGGCGCTGGCGCGGGATTTGCTGGCGCAGGGCGCAATTGGCAAGCTGGAACATGTTGACGGCTGCTTCACCTATACCAACCGCGACCTGAGCAATATTCGCCACAGCGCCATGATGGGCGGCGGCGGGGTGCGGGATGTGGGGGTTTACCCCTGTATTGCGACGCGCATGACCACTGGCATGGAACCGGACCGGCTGCGCGCCGAGCTGCGCACACAGAACGGGGTTGATATTTTTGCGCGGGTCTGGGCGGATTTTGCGGATTTCACCCTGTCCTTTTATTGTGGCATGATGCAGGCGCGACGCCAGCAAATGGTGTTTCACGGGCAAGATGGCTGGATCGCGCTGAATGCGCCGTTCAACGGGCCAGGTTATGGCGATTGCCGGGTGGACTGGTGCGATGCTGACGGGCGTGTGACCACACAGCATTTCAACGCCGTCAACCAATATGCGCTGATGATCGAAGCTTTTGGCACATCGGTAAGGACGGGCGCAGGGTTTGCCTGCCCGCTGGAAATGTCCCATGGCAATCAGGTGATGATCGATGCGATCTTTGACGCGGCGCTGCAGCGCATGTAGCTGCGCGTCTCAGATGCGCACGCCTTCGCGCCCGGCAAGATCAGTGAAGAACTGCCAGGCCACACGGCCCGACCGGCTGCCGCGTGTGGCCTGCCACTCAATCGCCTCGGCGCGCAGGCGCGCGGGGTCGATCTGCAGGCCGTAGGTGGCGCAATAGCCCTGAATCATGGCCAGATATTCGTCCTGATCGCAGGGATGAAACCCAAGCCACAGTCCGAAACGGTCTGACAGCGACACTTTTTCTTCCACGGCCTCGGACGGGGAAATCGCGCTGGAGCGTTCGTTTTCAATCATGTCGCGCGGCATCAGGTGGCGGCGGTTGGATGTGGCATATAACACCACATTGTCGGGCCGTCCTTCCAGCCCGCCATCCAGAACCGCCTTGAGCGATTTGTAATGCTGGTCATCATGGCTGAAGGACAGATCATCACAAAACAGGATGAATCGCGCCTGCGCCTTGCGCAAATGCGCCATCAACCGCCCGATAGACGGCAAATCCTCGCGCTGGATTTCGACCAGTTTCAGCGCCGATTGCGGGACTTGCTGCGCTACACTGGCATGCACAGCCTTGACCAGCGACGATTTGCCCATCCCGCGCGCGCCCCATAACAGTGCGTTATTGGCGGGCAGGCCACGGGCGAATTGAAGCGTGTTGGCCAAAAGCGTGTCGCGCGAGCGGTTTATGCCCACCAGCAACTCCAGCGCCACCCGGTTGACCTGTGCCACCGGCTGCACACGGTCAGGGGTGACATGCCACACAAACGCATCGGCCATGTCAAAATCGGGGGCAGCATCGGCCGGGGGGGCCACCCGTTCCAGCGCGTCGGCAATACGCGACAGGCTTGCAGAAATGTCCGTGTCGGGTAAATCCGCATCTGCCTTGTCAGATGGCAACACGAAAGGCGGCAGTGTCATTTCTCGTCTTCCATCTCGTCGGCGAAAATCTCGTCATCTTCATCCAGCAACCCTTCGCGGCGCAATTGTTCATTGCGCTTGCGTTCCACCCGCGCCACCAGAAAGATTGACACTTCATACAGGCCATAGACCACCGCAAACAAGATGATCTGGGTAATCACATCCGGGGGGGTGACCAGCGCGGCCAGCGTCAGAATACCCACCATCGCCCATTTGCGCCCTGCCCGCAGCCCGGCTTGCGACACCAGCCCCGCCTTGCCCATCAATGTCAGCAAGACCGGCAACTGAAAACACAGGCCAAAGGCCACGATGAACTTGATTGTCAGGTTCAGATATTCCTGCGCAGACCCCTGAAACACCACAGACAAGGGCGCCGCCGCCTGCCCGCCATCCAGTGCCTCGCCCGTTGCGCCGAATTGCTGGAACCCAAGGAAGAAATTATAGGCCAGCGGCGTGACAACATAAAACGCGAATGACGCGCCCAGCAAGAACATGAACGGCGACGCCACCAGAAAGGGCAGAAAGGCCCCCTTCTCGGAGCGATACAACCCCGGTGCCACAAACCGCCACATCTGCGTTGCAATGACAGGAAAGGCCAGCATGAAGCCGCCCAGGACCGCAACCTTGACCGCCACAAAAAACCCTTCCTGCGGGCTGATGAAAATAAGGTCGCAATTCTGCCCACGATCGGCCAGCGCCGAACATAGCGGCGCAGTCAGGAAGTTGAAAATTGGTGTGGCAACTGCAAAACACGCTGTCATGGCCACCACGAAGGCAAGCACGGATTTGATAAGCCGCGACCGCAATTCCGCCAGATGTTCAATCAGGGGCGCGCTCTTGTCTTCTATCTCATCCTTGGCGGGGGATTTTGTCATGTTATGTCATGCTCTTGCGCGGCGGCCCTATACTTTGGACGCGGTGTCATCTTCTGGGGCGGCGGTATCGGGGGCGGTGGTCTGGGCGCGGTTGCGGCGGTCTTGGTGCTGGTCTGCGGCGATCTGGCTATTTCCGTCCATATCATTGGCGGTGTCTGGCGCGCTTGCGGGTTTGGGCGTGCCTTTGGCGGGGGCGTCAGACTCCAGCGGGTCCCAGTTTTTCATCTTGTTCAGCTCATCCAAGCCCATAGTCTTGGGGTCGGTCATTCCGCGCAGGTCGCGCGCCATATCCTTGACGCCGCTTTCATCTGCGGCGTCATCCATCGCGCGCTGAAACTCGCGCGCCATGTTGCGCGCCTTGGCCGTGAACTGACCAAGGGTGCGGAACATTTTGGGCAAGTCCTTGGGACCGACGACAATCAGCGCCACAACGCCAATCACCAGAAGTTCTGTCCAGCCTATATCCAGCATAAAACACCCCCTGCACGCCTGCTAGTCAGGCAATGCGCATCCCTGCTTGCGCGGTATTGCGCCACAGCCCTGCGCGTTTCAGGCCTTGTCTTTGTCCTGTTCGGCGTCGGGCGTGACGTCGCGGGCGGTTCTTGCGGTATCGCCTGATTTGTCGTCCAGTTCTTCAGACCCGTCTTTCAGGCCCTTCTTGAAGGACGTGATCCCCTTGCCAACTTCGCCCATCAAGGCGCTGACCTTGCCGCGTCCGAACAAGACAAGAACGACAACCGCGATGATGATAAAGCCCGCCGGGCCAATGTTATTGAGCATGATATTCTCCCTCTCGTCATGCTAACAGCATGACAGCGCGTGTCCACCCACTCCATTTATGGATTAGCGGCAGGCAATCAAAGCCCCAAATTGGAAATGCGCGAAATTTCCTGCCCCGTCTCGGTTATCGGACTGCAGTTCAGCCATATCGGGGCGCGGTCCGGGAAACTGAAATGCCCTGCCGGAGGAAGACGCATGCCGCGCCAGTTCAAGGATATAACGGCGCGACCGGGCTTAGTTGATATGCAGCTTGCGTTTGAACGCGCGTGTGCCACGAACTGCGTTGCGCCCGGATGCTTTTGCGGCATAAAGCCGCGCATCGGCCTGCGCCATCAGCGTATCAACTGTATCGCAGTCAATATCGCAGGCCGCGACACCCAGGCTTGCCGTGAAGGCCACCTGCGGGAATTCGGGTGCGATGGCCTGTTCAATGACCGCGCGCACGCGTTCGGCAATCTCTAGTGCGGTATCGGCATCAGCGGCAACCAGCACGCCGAATTCTTCGCCGCCCAAGCGCCCGAAGCGGTCTTCAAGGCGCAATTCCTGCTGCACGGCCCGCCCCACGGCGCGCAAGACTGCATCGCCTGCCGCATGGCCGAAACGGTCATTGATGGCCTTGAACTTGTCCAGATCAAACATGATCAGGCTGTAATCAGTGCCAGCGCGCCGGTATTCGGACACAGCGCGTGTCAAATCATCGGCAAAGGCGCGGCGCGTCATGGCACCTGTCAGCGCATCGCGGTGCGCTTCTGCCCACAAAGTGGCGTGTTCGACCACCAGCGCAGCGAAGCTTTGCAGCAGGGACTGGGCGTTTGATGCGAAACAGGTTCCAAAGGCGCGCAATGTGCCAACCCGCTGCCCGTGCAGGTTCAGCGCGGTTTCGATGCAGCGCTGATGGGCAGGCACGGGTTGGGGCGCATCACCTGTGAACTGTGCGCACACATGCGTTGCGCCTGTTATCTGGCGGATCAGGGCAAATGTGGTGTCAAAACGCGTGTCAACCTGCCCGTTCATGGCCAGCGGACGGTCCTGCACTGCACCTGCCATGTCAGGGCTGGCCGGTGGTGTCGTGTCTGCAATGATCTGGCGATGGAAACTCATGTCGGCACCTTGCAACAAGTCATGATGCAGGTATCACGGTTAACTGTGGTCAGGCTTGGGTGTGAACATGGCAGAAACGCGATGAATCTTGACAACAAATTAACCAATTAAGGCACATCTGCCACATTTGGTTAATAATGCCTTAATTCACCACAAAAACACACCAATAGGTTGCAAATGATTGAAATTCAGCAACCTTTACGAACCCGCAGGCCCAGATCGCAAATCGCGGAAATTGCGCTTCTGGCGGTCAGTCCAATAGACCTGAAGCACGATTCCATCTTCAGTTTGCACTTCGCTTTCGACCACACCTTGTTGAAACAGCCATGCGCGCGCGCGCCCCTGCTCAAACCCAAGGTTCAGCGTTTCAAGGTGGCGCACGTCATCAAGGATCAAGGTGACCGCGTCAAAAAAGGCGTCCAACCCCTGCCCCGTCACGGATGAGGCAAGGAAAACCCCGTCGGTGCGGGCGGCGCGGCGGGTGACAGCCTCGGCGCCGTCGGCATCCAGCAAATCGGCCTTGTTCCACAACTCCACCAGCGGGGTTTCCTGTCGCACGCCCAGTTCCGCCAGAATAGACCGCACATTCTGCGCCTGCGATTCGGTTTCCGAATGCGCGATGTCGCGCACATGCACAATAAGGTCAGCTTCCAGCACTTCTTCCAATGTAGCGCGGAAGGCCGCGACAAGCTGCGTGGGCAAGTCCGAGATGAACCCCACTGTGTCGGACAAGATAACCTGTTTGCCGGTCGGCAATGTGACCGCGCGCATGGTCGGGTCCAGCGTGGCGAACAACATGTCCTTGGCCAGCACATCCGCCCCCGTCAGCCGGTTGAACAAGGTGGATTTGCCCGCGTTGGTATAGCCCACCAGCGCAACCACCGGAAACGGCACCTTGCGGCGCGCGGCGCGGTGCAGGTCGCGGGTTTTGGCAACTTTCGACAACTGGCGGCGCAGGCGCACCATCTGTTCGTCAATGGCGCGGCGGTCTGCTTCGATCTGCGTTTCGCCGGGGCCACCAACAAACCCAAGCCCGCCGCGCTGGCGTTCAAGGTGGGTCCAGGCCCGCACCAGCCGGGTGCGCTGATAGCTGAGCGCGGCAAGTTCCACCTGCAACACCCCTTCGCGGGTGCGCGCGCGGTCTGCGAAGATTTCCAGAATCAATCCTGTCCGGTCCAGCAACTTGACCTTCCAGGCGCGTTCCAGGTTGCGCTGTTGCACGGGACTTACCGGCCCGTCAATCAGCACCAGATCAACCTCCAGATCGGCCATGATGACGCCCAGTTCATCAACCTTGCCAGTGCCGAATAACAGCCCCGGATGCGCGCGCGGCAAGCGCACAACCTGTGCGCCCACAACATTCAGGCCCGGCAGGGCATGGGCCAGCGCTTCAGCTTCGGCAAGGGCATGTTCGGGCAAGCGCCCGCGGTCCACAGACCTGATTTCAGGGTGCAGGACATAGGCGCGGGTCGGGCGCGTGCCCCCCTCTCCGCCAAGGTCGGAAACATCAACAGGTGCGCGGGCGATCAGCTTTCACCTTCATATAGCGAAATTGGCTGGCCGGGCATGATTGTGGAAATGGCGTGCTTGTAGACAAGCTGGCTTTGGCCATCACGACGCAACAGCACGCAGAAATTGTCAAACCACGTGATCACGCCCTGAAGCTTTACACCGTTGATCAGGAAAACGGTTACCGGAACCTTGTTCTTGCGAACATGGTTCAGAAATGCATCCTGCAAGTTTTGTTTGTCACTGGCCATGCGTCTGCCTTTTTGTCTGGGCTTGTTGCTTTACGCAGAGAGCCTCATCTCCCCATGGGGAACAGTATGAAACGCAAAGCAGAAAACTTCCAGACCCGTTGCGCGACAAATCAGGGTTTGGGGCAATTTTCTTTCACTTCTTCCGCAGTTTGGCGCTTCCCGGTGCAGCAAGGGTCACGACCGGGGCCACAGAACCGACAACAACAACAGAAATTCCAGCCTGCCCAGCACCATCCCCACGCCCAGAACCGCGCGCTGCCAATCGCCCAAGTCCCCCCAGGACAAAGGCACCGACCCGGATATATGAATAAGCGGGCCTGTAGTTGTCAGCGCCGCCACTGCATAGGCCAGCGCATCTTCCATTGTGGTTCCCAAAATGGTCAGGGCGGACATGACGACCCCCACACTCAGGATGAAAATCAACAAAAACAGCCAGGCCGAAAACGCCCCTTCGGTGCGCAGCCCCCGCATATGCGCCCCGTCGCCGCCCACAGCGGCAGGGTGAACCAGATGTTCCAACTCATAGCGCGCCTGCCACATCAGCGCGAAAACGCGCATCAGCTTCAGCCCGCCTGCGGTTGTCGCCACCCCGCCCCCAATCAGCGCAAGCCCCAAAAGCACAATCCCCGCAGGCCCCGCAAAGAAGCCGTCCTGCAAGTCGGTGGCGCTGCTGATGAACCCCGTTGTCGTCAGGAAAGACAGGCCATTGAACACCACACTCCAGAATTCCCGCAGGAAAAACGCCGCGCCGCGCCCGTCTGGCGTAAGCGCATAGGTTAGCAAAAACAACACCCACAGTCCCGCCAGCAAAACCACCGCAAAGCCGATTTCCACTTGCCGCCAGTTCAGTCGCGCGCCATGTTCGCGCGTGCCCGCCAGCCAGAATGTGCGGCTTAGTCCCAGCACCAGAAATACCAGCAAGACCCCCTCGCTTAGGGGGGTAAGCGGTGCCACTTCCCAGCCCGCCCCCGGCACAATGCCCGATGTGGACAGCACCGACATGGCCAGTATCAACGCAACCAACGGCGGGTTTCCCGCCATGGACAGCAACACCCATACCAACAGCGTCAGCCCCGCATAAAGCGGCGCAATCAACCCGATTTGCAACCGCAACCGCGCCAGCGTGGCATCCGGGGCAGCGCCAGTGTCATATTCCGTGGATATGTGCCTGCTTAACGCAGGCCCCGCCATGCGCCGCTCATTGCGCACGGCCAACACCTCGAAGCCGCCCATATTCATGGGGGCCAGAATGGCGATGACATAGACCAGAACGAACAGCCCCCCCAGCCAGCCAGTAATGGCCCGCCACAGATGCACACTTCGCGGCACCGCCCCGTCCAGCACACTGGCCCCGGTGGTGGTAAACCCCGACAGCATTTCAAACCAGGCATCGGCAAAACGCAAACCGGGCACGGCTTCGGTCAGGGGGATGGCCATCAACAGCGGCAAGATGACATATGCTGCAGACAACACGAAAAACGGGTGCGACACCCATCTTTCGCGCGGTTTGCGCGATTTATTGGCCACATAGATCAGCGCCGTGAAGCTGGCCAGCAAGATTGCGGAATACAAGAAGGCGCGCGCGCTTTCATGTTCGCGCAGGGTGAACCCTACCGCCGCGGGCACAATCATCGCAAGCGCCGTCACGGCCACAAGGACCAGCAAAATCAGGGTTCCACGCGAACCATGCGTCATTCCTGCCCCCTTGATACGCTCCAGACCACATCAACAAACCATGTCAAGCCATTGATTTAGATATCACATCCTCAAAATGCCATCAGAAGAATTCGACAGCAACCTGCAACAATTCATCCACCTTGGGCACATCTTCCGACAAGGCGAAAATCACCACAAGATCCGCTTCGCGCAGGATCATGCTGCCGGTGGGTCTCAGGAATTCCCCCTTGCGCAAAATGCCGATCACCAGCGCGCCTTCGGGGAAGGGAATGTCACGCACGGCGCGGTCGGCCAGTTGCGATGTGCCCAGAACCTGCGCCTCGATGACCTCTGCCTCGCGGTCGCCAACCATATAGATGGACCGCACCCGCCCGTGCCGGACATGGCGCAAGATGGAACTGACCGTCAGGGCGCGCGGGTTGATATAGGCATCAACCCCCAGCGCATCGGCCAGCGGCACCAGACTGGGATCATTGATCAGCGCAATCGACATTTTGCCGCCCAGCGACTGCGCGCGCACCGCAGCAAGCAGGTTTGTCTTGTCATCATCAGTCAGCACCAGAACGGCATCCGTTTTGGAAATGCCCGCCTCGTTCAGCAGTTCCGCATCCAGCCCGTCACCATGCAACACGATCGAGCGTTCCAGCTTGTCGGCGGCAATTTCCGCCCGTCCCCTGTCGCGTTCAATGATCTTGACGCGCACGCGTTCGGGCTGCGCTTCCAGCATGCTGGCCACACTTAAGCCCACATTGCCCCCGCCAATCACCAGCACACGTTCCTGACGGGCTTGGGTTTTGCCAAACACCTCGAAACAGCGGCCCACATCGCGCGCATCGGTCAGAACATAAATCTGGTCCCCCTCGAACAACTGATCTTCGGGTTCGGGCGCGAATAACCGCTTGCCCCGGCGCACACCCGCCACCATGACGCGCAAGGTCGGGAACAGTTCGGATAGCTGGCGCAGGGGTGTGTTCAGCACCGAACACTCCGCGTGCAGGGTCATCCCCATCAACAGCGCCTTGCCGTCAAAATATTCATGCACATCAAACGCACCAGGATAGGCTACGCGTTTCAGCGCCGCCAACGACACTTCGCGTTCAGGGCTGATAATCACGTCAATGGGCATATGTTCCCGCCGGAACAGCCCCGAATACTGGCGGTCCAGATAGGTTTGCTGGCGCAGCCGCGCAATTTTGCGGGTGACACCGAACACCGAATGGGCCACCTGACAGGTGACCATGTTCACCTCATCGGAATAGGTTGCGGCAATGACCATATCGGCATCGCTTGCGCCTGCCTTGTCCAACACTTCGGGGTGGCTGGCGAAGCCCAGCACGCCTTGCACATCCAGCGTGTCGGTGGCGCGCTGGACAAGCGCGGGGTTGTTGTCCACGATGGTGACATCGTTGTTTTCACGCGACAGATGGCGGGCAATCTGCCAGCCTACCTGCCCGGCCCCACAAACAATCACTTTCATGGCGCGCACGCTCCTTTGTCGGTCGGGTCAACGAAAT
This sequence comes from Roseinatronobacter sp. NSM, assembly GCF_052379845.1. NCBI lineage: Bacteria > Pseudomonadati > Pseudomonadota > Alphaproteobacteria > Rhodobacterales > Paracoccaceae > Roseinatronobacter > Roseinatronobacter sp. NSM. Next base: position 49,858 of record NZ_JBQTCF010000012.1, read on the forward strand.
TAACCGCAAGGCCCATCTTCTGGCAGCGTTGCAAGGCACATGCAAGGCAATGTCGCCCGCGACGGCTACCCGCTTTATTGCGCGTTCTTGGCAGTGCTGACCCCCAGTGATTTCAGCTTGCGGTGCAAGGCCGAACGCTCCATTCCAACAAAATTCGCCGTTCTGCTGATATTGCCCCCGAAACGGTGAATTTGCGACAACAGGTATTCGCGTTCGAACAATTCACGCGCATCGCGCAAGGGCAACGCGGTCAGGGCACCCGACAAGATAACCTTGGCGGTGTCATCGGGCTGCGCGGTGCTGGCGCGGGTGTCATTTTGCAGATCCCCCAACCCGATGGGCGCAGCCCCGTCCCCAAGGATCAGCGCGCGTTCAATGACATTGCGCAACTGCCGGATATTGCCGGGCCAGCGCATGGTCTGCAAATGGGCCTGCGCCGCATCCTCCAGTGCGCGGCGCGGCAATCCCTGGGATTTGTGCAGCAAGTCAATGAAATAGCTTGCCAGAAGGGGTATATCCTCGCGGCGTTCTTCCAGCCCCGGCACGCGCACGGGAACCACGCTAAGCCGGTCCAGCAGTTCCTGGCGGAACTGCCCTTCGCGGATCAGGGCAGACAGGTCGCGGGTGGTCGCACTCATGACACGCATATCCACGCGCACCTTGTCGGCCCCGCCCACACGGGTGAATTGCTGGTCAACCAGCACGCGCAGGATTTTGGATTGCGTGCCCAGCGGCATATCGGCCACTTCATCGAAGAACACCACGCCCCCATGGGCCTGTTCCAGCAACCCCGGTTCGACCCCGCGTTCGCCGCTTTCGCGGCCAAACAACACTTCTTCCATGCGTTCCGGTTCCATCGCGGCAGAGGACACGCACACAAACGGCCCCGACGCCCTGTCGGAATTTTCATGGACAAAACGCGCCGCCGCTTCCTTGCCGCTGCCCGCAGGTCCGGTAAACATGATGCGGGCGTTGGAACTGGTCACCTTTTCCAACTGCGCGCACAGGCTGCGGAACGCATGGCTTTCGCCAATCAGTTCTGATGAATGCGTGTCACGGCGGCGCAGATCCTGATTTTCCCGCCGCAGGCGCGACGCTTCCATCGCGCGGTTGATCACAACCATCAGCTTGTCAATATTGAACGGCTTTTCAATAAAATCATAGGCCCCTTGCTTGATGGCAGCGACCGCAACTTCAACATTGCCATGGCCGGATATGATGACAATGGGAATATCAGGATTTGATCGTTTGACCTTCATCAAAATATCGATCCCGTCCATCTTGCTGTCCTTCAGCCAGATGTCCAGAATCATAAGCGCTGGCGCGTTTGCGTTGACTTCCGCCATGGCCTGATCGGAATTCGCGGCAAGGCGCGTTGAATACCCTTCATCCTTCAGAATGTCGGAAATCAATTCGCGGATATCGCGTTCATCATCGACAATCAGGATGTCACTCATGCCCCAACTTCCCTGCTTTTTGTGTCATTATTTCTAATTTCCGGTTCCGCCGCGCATAAAAGCGGCAAGGTGATGACGGCCATTGCCCCGCGATGGTCACAACCATCAAAAACGGGCGCATCCTCCAGTCGCAAGGTGCCGCCATGTTCCTCGATGATTTTGCGCACAATCGACAGGCCAAGGCCGGTGCCTTCGGCGCGGGTGGTCACATAGGGTTCAAACAGGCGCGCGCGGTCTTCGGGCAGGCCGATTCCGTTATCGGCAATCGTAATCTGCACAGCCGCGTCCTGAACCGCCAGCGCAACCCGGATTTGCGCCACATAGGCGTCTTGCCCCAGTGTGGCGCGCTTGGCCTGGGTGGCCTCACCTGCGTTCTTGATCAGGTTGGTCAATGCCTGCGCTATCATCGTATCGTCAAGTTCCAGCACCAGCGGTGTGTCACGCAGATCGGTGGTGAAATGCACATCGGGCTGGCCACTTTCCTGCAACAGCACACAATCACGCATAATCGCAACAATATCATGGGCGCGCCGGTCGGGTTCGGGCATGCGGGCAAACCGCGAAAATTCATCAACAATGCGCCGCAAGTCATTGGTTTGACGCACAATAACGGCTGTCAGCTGTGACAGGCTTTCGGCATCTTCCGGAACCAGTTTGCGCGCGAATTTGCGGTCTATGCGTTCTGCCGACAACTGAATGGGCGTCAGCGGGTTCTTGATTTCATGCGCGATACGGCGCGCCACATCGCCCCATGCCGCCATGCGCTGCGCGCTGACCAGATCACTGACATCATCGAATGCGACAACATATCCTTCCAGCCGCCCGTCACTGCGCCGCCGTTCCGCCACACGCACCAGCAGGGTTTCAAGTCGCCCGGACCGCGACAGGCGCACTTCTTCCTGAACCCGCCCCAAGGCCACCTGACTGCCCTGCAACCGCTCCAGCAAGGGGGTGAATTCCGGCACAACATCGAACAAGGCCAGATCATGCACGCCCTCGGCATCTACCTCGATCAGGGTCTGACCGGCCTTGTTGATGAAATCCAGCCGCCCTTGCGCATCAAGCCCGATCACCCCGGCGGTCACCGACCCAAGCACGGAATCAAACAACCGCCGCCGCGCTTCGATCTGGCGGTTATTTTCGACAAGCGCTTCGTGCTGGCCCTTCAGTTGCCGCGTCATCTGGTTGAACACCCGCCCCAGCAGGGTGATTTCATCATCCCCGCGCGACAGCTTGACCTGCACATCAAAATCGCCCGCGCCCACGCGCTGCGCGGCTTCCGCCAGACGGCCCACAGGCCGCGCAAGGCGTTCGGCAAATGACAGGCCCAGCCAGACCGCCGCCAGAATAAGAATAAGCGCAAACCCCAGATACAGCGCCGCGAACTGGAACAACAGCCGCCCGCGTTCCTGTTCCAATTGCTGATACAGCGCCACTGTTTCGCGGGTTTCATCCAGCAGCGACAGGATTTCCCCGTCCACTTCGCGGGCGACATACACATAGCGGTCAACATAGTTATTCAACGCAGCTATGGCGCGGAACTCATTGTTTTGCCAATCTTTTATTACAACTATATCGTCGCGCGCAGCCGCAATCGCAGCCGGGTCCGGCGGGGTAAAGTTGAACCGGTAGGACCGCTCACCGCGCGAGCGCAACTCGCCCATGCCATCAACCACAAACGCCACGCGCAACCCGCGCTGGATGCCCGCCTGCCCTTCGGACAGAAGATTGCGCAAATCCCCCTCATCCAGCAGCGGGAACAAGCGCCGCGCGGTATCCAGATATTCCGCCAATTCGCGCGTATCTACGCGCAGGTCGCGTTCCTGTTCGAATTGATACGCTTCCGCCGCGGCAAGGGATGCACCGACAACGCGCTGCACGCGGTCGGAAAACCACCCTTCCAGCCCGACATTCACTGTCAGCGCCGCGAAAACGGCAACTGTAATTGTCGGCACCAATGCGATGGCGGCAAACAGCGTGGACAGGCGCAAATGCAGCTTCGACCCGGCAGAGTCTGACCGCCGCGCCGCCACCAGCCGCGCCACGCGCACAGCCACCAACCCCGCCACGATCAGGATATACACCAGATCGGCCAGCAGAATAAGGAACAGCCCGCGCGATTCGACCGCTTCGCTAAGCGGGCCAAGCCCCAGAAGCGTCAGCAGCACCAAGGCGGGGCCAAGCAAGATCAGTGCAACAGTCGCAACTGCTGAAAAGCGCTGGTCCCATTCGGACGAAAACCGCCCCGCAACCCCAAGTTTTCGAGTCACACCCAATTCTGACAAGGCACCCTACCACCACCGCTTTTGCCGATAGAGGCACAGCTCTATCGTCAGCTTTACGCAATTGCGTCCAGAATGACACATCGACTGTGGTAATTCTACATCAAACAACCGAAACGGGCAGAAACTGGCGGGGCATATCCGCAGCCCCCACACAAGGGTCAGGCCAGCTTGCGCCTGCGCGACACTTCGATTTCCAGTTCGGTAATTTTCTTGCGCAAGGTGTTGCGGTTGATGCCCAGCAGGTCGGCACAACGCGCCTGATTGCCCCCTGTCGCATCCAGCGCGATTTCAATCAGCGGGGTTTCGATTTCGCGCAGGATACGGGCATGCAGGCCCGGTGGCGGAAGGTCCTGACCATGCAGGTCAAAATAGCGCCGCAAATGCCGCGCCACCGCTTCGGACAGGGTTTCCCCGCTGAAATTCGCACCAATCGCGGCCGCGCTTGGCTGGCTTTTCAGGGCGGTTTCCATTTCCGTGCGGGAAATTACCGGTTCAACGCCCGTCAATGTCAGCCGCCGCAAGGTATTTTGCAATTGCCGCACATTGCCCGGCCAGGAATAGGCGCGCACAAGTTCCAGCGCATCAGGCGACAATTTGCGCTGGATGGCACCATCTTCGGCGGCCTGCCCCAGAAAATGCTGCGCCAGCGGGTCCAGATCGTCAATACGTTCACGCAAGGCAGGCACGTTCAGCGTCACCCCACCAAGGCGGTAATACAGGTCTTCGCGCAGCTTGCCTTCGGCCAGCGCCTTGGCAAGGTTGGATTGCGCCGTGGCCATGATACGCGGCCCGTCATCTTGCACCATGTCCAGCACCCGCGCGGCGCGCAACTGCGCCTCGTCGTCATAGCTGCCCAGTTCATCGAACAAAAGCGTTCCGCCGCGCACCCGCGACAGCAGCGTTTGCGCCCCGTCAGGGGACCGGAAATCCTCGGATGTGGCGCTGATGAAGGGCTGGCCGCGCCGGTCTGACAGGTCATGCAAGGTGCGCGCGATCAGGGATTTTCCGGTGCCCGATTCCCCCGTTATCAGAACCGGCATGGCCGAATTGATGACCCGCGCAATCAGGCGGTAAAGTTCCTGCATCACCGGCGTGCGTCCCACAAGGGGCAAGCCTTCCATGCTTAGCACATCCCCGCGCGGCGGCGCCGAGGCAGGGCGGTTGACCACTTCCGTAGAGGACATCAGCCTGCGGTTTTTCATCGCCGCCCCTGCCCGCTTCAGCAATTCCGGCAGGTCAAAAGGCTTGGGCAGATAATCATGCGCGTCCACTTCATTGGCCTGAATGGCCGTCATGATGGTGTTTTGCGCAGAAATCACGATAACGGGCAGATCAGGGCGTTCCTGACTGATTTTCGGGATCATTTCTATCCCGTTGCCATCTGGCATCATGACATCAGTGATGACCAGATCACCGCGCCCTTCTTCCACCCAGCGTAGCAGCGTTGTCAGGCTGGAGGTGGCATGCACCTTGCAGCCCGCACGCGTCAGTGCCTGTGTCAACACAGTTCGGATTGTGCGGTCATCATCAGCGACAAGGACTGTTCCGTCCATCAGGCATACTCCGTTTGGGTTGGCTGTTGCGGCGCTTGCGGTGCGCGCGGCAGGGAAATACGAAAGACCGTCCGGCCCGGTTTGCTGTCAACGCTGATCCAGCCGGTATGCGCCGATATGATCTTGGACACGAGCGCAAGCCCCAGACCTGTTCCATTCTCGCGCCCGGACACAAAGGGGTCGAAAATGTCATCGGCAATATCTTCAGGCAGGCCCGGCCCGTCATCGATCACTTCGATATGGATCGGAAGCGCCACGTCCTGCCCCTGCTCGCCGCGCACGCGCAGCGATTGTTCAAAATAGGTCTTGATCCGTATCCGCCCCCCTTTGGGCTGGGCTTGGGCTGCGTTTTTCAGCAGGTTCAGAAACACCTGCAACAACTGGTCAGGGTCCGCCCAAACATGCGGAAGCGACGGGTCGTAACTGTCGGTAATGCGCATATGCGCGGCAAACCCCACAGCCGCCGACCGGCGCGCGCGTTCCAGAACATCATGAATATTCACCGGTCCGCAATCCGGCGGGCGCTGGTTGCCGAACTGTTCCACCTGATTGAGAAGTTTAACGATCCGCTGGGTCTCCTCGACAATCAGATCCGTCAGTTCGCGGTCTTCAGGGCGCAAGTTCATGGACAAAAGCTGCGCAGCCCCTGCAATGCCTGCCAGCGGGTTCTTGATTTCATGCGCCAGCATTTGCGACATGCCAATGACAGACCGCGCAGATTGGCGTATACCTTCGGCCTGCCCCAGCTTGCCGGCAATTTCGCGCGGGTTGATGAGCACCAGAACCAGGTCCGGCCTGTCCCCGATCAGCGCAAGCTGCAACGCGCATTGAACCGGTGCGCGTGTGCCAATGGTCAGGTGCACATCATTGACGAATACGGGCGCGCGGTTGACACGGCACCGTTCCAATGCACTGTCCAGCGGGGCATCCATCTGGACAAGCTGCGCCAGTGCGCGGTCCAGCACACCGCGCCGCGACAGGCCCAGGAACTGTTCCGCCGACGGGTTGCAGTCCACAATCGTTTCCTGCCCGCGCACCACACCGATCATCAGTGCCGGCAAGGGAAGCGCCGACCAGATTGCCCCTGTGACTGGTGGTGTCATGCCGCGCGCCCCAATTGCGGCGCCGGGCATAGGGCATCGGGCAACAGCCGCAAAACATGGGCCGGGTCAGGTGATGTCTGCACAGCCCGGCGCAGCGCAGCGCAGCCCTGCACATGGTCGCTATACCAGCCCAGATGTTTGCGCGCGACCTTCATGCCCAGCGCAGTGCCATAGAAGGCCAGCATATCTTCATAATGTGCCGCGACCAGATCGACCAGCGCAGGCCCGGTGGGAATGTCGGGTTGCTTCTGCCCGAACAGGTCTGCGGCGATCTGCGCCAGCACCCAGGGCCGCCCCTGCGCACCACGCCCGACCATGACCCCCGCTGCGCCAGACTGTGACAGCGCCTTGCGCGCCGTGTCCGCGCACAGGATATCGCCATTGGCAATGACCGGAATATCCGTGGCGCGCACCACATCGCCAATCGCGCGCCAGTTTGCCTGCCCTTTGTAGAACTGGCAGCGCGTGCGCCCGTGGATTGTGACCATGCGCACGCCCGACGCGGCGGCGCGTTGCACCAACTGCGCGGCATTCAGGCAATCATCATCCCAGCCCAGACGGGTTTTTAACGTCACCGGAACCGATACCGCCCCCACCACCGCGTCAATCAGGCGCAAGGCGTGGTCAGGTTCGCGCATCAGGGCAGACCCTGACATGCCACCCACCACCTTCTTGGCGGGACAGCCCATATTGATGTCGATCACCTCGGCGCCGCCATCCTCGATCATGCGGGCGGCCTGTGCCATCCAGTGCGGGTCGCGCCCCGCAATCTGCACGGCAGTGCGCGCTTCCCCCAAGCCCAGTTCACTGCGCGCGCGGGCGCGCATGGATTGCTTGGCCTGCACCATTTCCTGACTTGCCACCATTTCAGACACGACAAGCCCCGCACCAAACCGCGCCACCACGCGGCGAAACGGCAAATCCGTTATCCCCGCCAAAGGGGCCAACAGCACCGGCGGGGTTATAACTGTATCCCTTGCGCTGCCCCGAAGCGGAATCTGCTGCGAAATCTTGGTTGCCGTCATGCGCCCTGTCCTGAAGTTCTTTCCCCGCCATACACCCATTGCGCGGGCCAGCGCAAACGAACTGCCCAAACCCGTGACGCGAATTTCAGCATATGCCTATAATTTAAGCACAACCAACAGATCATCGCGCGGATTGTCAGCACCCCCCGCTTCGGCCTATAGCTGGACAACAACTGAAAGGCCCCAGATGACGCTGACCATCGCTGCAATCATTGTCGCCGCAGGGCGGGGAACCCGCGCAGGAAGCGGCCTGCCAAAGCAATGGCGCATGTTGGCGGGCCGCCCGGTGCTGGCCCACACGCTGGATGCGCTGCGCAAGGCGGGATTGCGGCAATTGGTGCTGGTGCTGAACCCTGATGATTTCGCGCGCGCCGACAGTCTGGACCTGACGCATGTGCAGATCATCGCGGGCGGGGCAACGCGGGCGGCCTCGGTGCGCGCGGCGCTGGATGCGCTGGCACCCGACCCGCCCGACAAAGTGCTGATCCACGATGGCGCGCGCCCGTTTGTGACAGCGCGCATAATCGACGATGTGATTGCCGCGCTGGACACGGCCAAGGCCGCAACCGCCGCGCTGCCGGTCGTGGATGCCTTGTGGCGCGCGGGCGATGGAACGGGAACCGGAGCAGGCGCGGGGCATGCGCAAGATGCCGTCAGCCGGGCCGCGCTATACCGCGCGCAAACTCCGCAAGGGTTCCATTTCGACGCCATCATGTCTGCGCATTGCCTGCAATCGGGCGATGCTGCCGATGACGTCGAAATTGCGCGCGCGGCGGGCCTTGACGTGACCCTGACACTGGGCTGCGAGGAGAATTTCAAACTGACCTACGCGGCGGATTTTGACCGCGCAGAGGCGATTTTGCGGGAAAGGACAAGACGCGCCATGGATATTCGGCTTGGCAACGGGTTTGATGTGCATCGTTTCGGGGCGGGCAAGGGCTGCTGGCTGTGCGGGGTGCTGGTGGATCATGATCGCACGCTGGAGGGGCATTCCGACGCAGATGTGGGCATGCATGCGCTGACAGATGCCATCTATGGGGCCTTGGGCGAAGGGGATATAGGCCAGCATTTCCCCCCAAGCGACCCGCAATGGAAAGGCGCGGCCAGTCACATTTTCCTGCGCCATGCGGTCGATCTGGCGCGCGCCCGCGGATTTGCGATTGGAAATTGTGATGTGACACTGATTTGTGAATTCCCGAAAATTGGTCCACATGCCCAGACCATGCGCCACGCCCTGGCCGGCATCATGGATATTGACGTGGCGCGCATCAGCGTGAAGGCAACCACATCGGAAAAATTGGGGTTCACAGGCCGCGAGGAAGGCATTGCAGCGCTGGCGACAGTGTGCCTGATTGCGCAGTGATGGGGCATTCTGCCCCCTCTGGGCCTGCGGCCCATTCACCCCCTGAGAGTATTTGAGGCAAGATGAAAAGGAGGGCTGCATGCGCATGACACGGGTGATTGCAACGTTTTTCGGGGCGGGGCTGTTGCGGCCAGCGCCGGGAACATGGGGCACAGTGGCGGCGCTGCCTGTCGCATGGGGCTTGCATGTGGTGGGCGGGTTCTGGTTGCTGGCGCTGGCGACTGCGCTGGTGTTCTTGCTGGGCTGGTGGGTGACCATTCAGGAAACCCGCGGCATGACTGATCCTGACCCATCCGAAATTGTCATTGACGAAGTGGCGGGCATGTGGCTGGCGCTGTGGCCGGTTTCCTTGGGCGCAATGATGCAGGGGGTGGCGATTACCGCCTTGTGGCCGGGTTGGGTGGTGGCGGTCCTGGCGTTCCGGGCGTTCGACATTCTGAAACCCGGCCCGGTGGGATGGGCAGACCGGCTGCATACGCCGCTGGGCGTGATGCTGGATGACATGATCGCGGGGGCGTTTGCGGCGCTGATGGTCGTGGTGCTGGCTGCGCTGGCGCATGGGGTGTTTATGGCATGAGCGGCGCACAGGAGGTTTTGCGCGCCGCGCGCGCGCACAAGGTGAGAATTGCCACCGCCGAAAGCTGCACAGGCGGCCTGATCATTGCGGCATTGACCGATATTGCGGGGTCATCGGATGTCGTGGATCGCGGGTTCATCACCTATTCCAACGCGGCCAAGGAACAGATGCTGGGGGTACGGGTGGCCACATTGAACGCTTTTGGTGCAGTTTCGCAACAGGTAGCGGCGGAAATGGCGCAGGGCGCGTTGGCGCGTTCAGATTCCGGGCTGGCTGTGGCCGTGACGGGCATTGCAGGCCCTGGCGGGTCAGAGCACAAGCCCGAGGGGCGTGTGTGTTTCGGGCTGGCAGATGCGCGGAGCGTTTGGGTCGAAACGATGGAGTTCGGGGCCGTGGGGCGCGCCAATGTCCGCCAGGCGACAGTTGCGCATGCGCTGGCGTTGATGTTGCGCGCCCTGACGCGGCCTGATCAGCCGTAAAGTGCCTTGGCGCGCGCTTCAAACGCGCCCACGATCCGGCGCATGGCCTGATCGAACACAACGCCGATCAGTTTTTGCAGCACCGGATTGCGGAATTCGAAATCGACATGGAAATCCACCACGCACCCGCCTGCGGGATTGTCCTGCACCTGCCAGCGCGACAGCATGTATTTGAACGGCCCGTCAATATAGGCCGTGTCGATTTCGCCCTTTTGCGGAAACAGTTTTACGCGGCTGCCGAAGCGTTCCCGAAACACCTTGAAGGAAATGACCAGATCGGCCTCCATCTCCTCGCCTCCGTCGATGGGTTTGCGCGAGCGGATGCGCGCGGCGGCGGTCCAGGGCAGGAATTCCGGATAGCGCGCCACATCGGCCACCAGATCGAAAATCTGCTGGGCTGTATAGGGCATATCACGGTGTTCATGGTGCTGGGGCATGTGTTCACTCTTTTCTGTGTTGTGCACATGTCCTAAAGTCGGCCCGAAAAATCAAGAGGCCGAAATGACGCAAAACCCCTATGTCATCGATCAGATGATCAGCGCCAAGCAAATCGCCGCGCGGGTCGAGGAACTGGCAGGCGAAATTACCCGCGACTTTGCGGGCACGGAAAAGCTGGTCGTGGTGGGGCTGCTGCGCGGGTCATTCGTGTTTATTGCCGATCTGGTGCGCGAGATTGACCTGCCCGTCGAGGTCGATTTTCTGGAGGCCTCCAGCTATGGCAGTTCCACGCAGTCATCGCGCGAGGTGCGCATTCTGAAAGACCTGAGCGGCAAGATCGAAGGGCGCGATGTGCTGGTCGTCGAGGATATTGTGGATACAGGCTATACGCTGAGCCATGTGTTGCAAATGCTGCTGGCGCGCAACCCTGCGCGGCTGGAAGTCTGCGCGCTGCTGGACAAGCCATCGCGGCGCGAAGTCGACATTCGCGCCCGCTGGACAGGGTTTGAAATTCCCGATGAATTCGTGGTGGGCTATGGCATCGATTATGCTCAACGAAACCGCAACCTGCCCTATATCGGCAAGGTGCGCTTCACCTGACGGTGCTATCACGCGCCCGTGTGTTGATCTTCGTGATCCGCTGCTTAGGATGGATCAAACACTTAATATCAACCAAGGGATAGTTCTGATGCGACGCATAGTTTTTGGCGCAAGCCTGTTTTTGACCACCCTGGCCCTGCCTGCAATGGCACAGGATCACCCCGAGATTGGCCAACGTCAGGGCCAGTTCAACCTGATTGTGCATAATTTCGCAGTGCTGGGCGGCATGGCACAGGGCCGCGTTGACTATGACGCGGCGCTTGCGCAGACCGCTGCGGACAACCTGTTTCATGTCACCCGTCATGACCAAAGCCGGCTTTGGCCAGAAGGCACAGATGCCCAAAGCGTGGAGGGCACCCGCGCCCTGCCCGCGATCTGGGAAAATCTGGATGATTTCGTTGGCAAATTTGTAGCGCTGCAAACGGCAGCCGAAAACGTGCAGGCGGTTGCGGGTGACGGGCTGGATACCTTGCGCCCGGCAGTCGGGGCGCTTGGCGGGACATGCCAGGCCTGTCATCAGACTTATCGCGCCGAAGCTGGCTGACGGCGCAAACGTGTCATGCCCCCTGCCCCCGTCTGGCCATGCCAGTGCGGGGGGGGGTCAGCGGCGAGCCCCCCAAGAAAAGTGTGCTGATATGACCAACACCAATCCCGTGGCGCGCGGGCGCAAACCCGTTTTGAAGCTGCTGGGCGCAACTGCGGCCATAGGTGCGGTGGCGGGCATGACGCTATGGTGGGTCAGTGCGCCCACCCGGCTGTCAGATGAACGCCTTTTGGGGTTGTCAGGCGACGCACAGGCAGGTGAAACCGTATTCAGGGCCGCGGGCTGCGCGTCCTGCCATATGGGCACGGACCCGGATGCGGACCCCATGGCGCTGGCCGGCGGGCAGGCGTTTCAATCCGATTTCGGCATATTTTACGCCCCCAATATCAGCACCGACCCCACCCATGGCATAGGCAGCTGGTCACGCGATGAGTTTCTGAATGCGGTTATGGCCGGGGTGTCCCCCGAGGGGCATCATTATTACCCTGCCTTTCCGTATACGGCCTATATCAAGGCCGATCCGCAGGATATGGCCGATCTTTACACCTTCATGACCACCCTGCCCGCCGATGCGACCCCGTCGCGCCCGCATGATCTGAGGTTTCCCTTCACTATCCGGCGCAGTGTGGGGCTTTGGAAGGCATTGTATCTGGATGACGGCTGGACAGTCACCGGCGATCTGACCGAACCCGAGGCGCGGGGGCGCTATCTGGCGGAAGCGCTGGCCCATTGCGCCGAATGCCACACACCGCGCAACAGCCTTGGCGCGTTGCAGTCAGACCAATGGCTTATGGGCGCGCCCAACCCGTCCGGCCAAGGGCGCATTCCCGCAATTGCGGGTCCGGGTTTTGACTGGACGCATTTTGACATCAGCGCCTATCTGGAAAGCGGCTTCACCCCGTCTTTTGATGTTGTGGGCGGGTCCATGGCGGCGGTGGTTGCCAATTTGCAGCATCTGGACAAGACCGAACTGGACGCGATTGCCGCCTATATCCTGCGCGCTGGCGAATAACCAATCCTGCATGTGACGTGGGCGCGCGCGCGGGGTTGTGCCAGCGCGCAATCCTGCCCATACTTTGCCTGCCTCATAATTATCGCCAGCCCTTCAGGACCAGATGTCAGACCAACCCGAAACATCACGTTATTCGACAGTCAATCGCCTGACATTTGGCGAAAAGTTCAGACTGCAAACATGGCTGATGGGAATCATCGCCTTTGCGGTGGTGTTGTTTCTGTTGGTGCAGGCAAAATTCATCCTGATTTCGCTGGCGATTGCGATTATCCTGTTTTCGCTGACATCGGATGCCATAAATTCCATCTCCCGGCTGCGCGTGGGCAGTTTCAGGATTACGAACTGGCTGGCCTCGGTTGCGGCAGTGTTCCTGATTGCATCGGGGTTGCTGACGCTGGCGGGGTTGGTCATTTCGCAGATCAACACGGTTCTGACCACAACATTGTCCTACACCGATGACGCCCAAACCGCCATTGCCCAGATGTTTTCCTGGATGGGCGAGGATGTGGAGCAATCTGTGCTGCAAACCATGCGCAGCATTGAGATTTCGGGCTATCTGCGGTCGGCTGCGGGCCAGGCGGGCACGATCCTGAGCCAATCAGTGCTGATTATCCTGTTTGTGGGGTTCATGTTTGCAGAACGGGTCTGGTTCGACACCAAGCTTGAAAACCTGATGTCGGACAAGGCACAGGCGCGGCGGGTCAATGCCATCATCGGGTCCATTATCCGGCGGGTGAACCATTACCTTCTGGTCAAGGCGCTGATCAGCAGTGTGACAGGGGGTGTGGTGTTCATGGTCATGAAGGTGTTTGACCTGCAATTCGCAGCCGCCATGGGGTTGCTGACCTTCGTTTTGAACTTCATCCCCTCGGTCGGGTCCATTATCGCCACGCTGATTGTCACGCTTGTGGCCTATATTCAGGTCACCGAGCCGTCGACAGCGGTTCTTATTTTCGTGCTGGTGGGAATGGCGCAGTTCCTGCTTGGCAATGTCATTGATCCCATGTTGATGGGCAAGACATTACGCCTGTCGTCATTCGGAATCATTATTTCGCTGGCATTCTGGGGCGCGGTCTGGGGCATACCGGGCATGTTTCTGGCCGTGCCCTTCATGGTGGCGGTCATGATCGTGTGTTCCCATATCCCTGCGGCGCGCCCTGTTGCCGTGTTGTTGTCACGCGAAGGGCTGGCCGAGGAGGAATTCCCCATGTCCCCTGTCCCCGCCGCACAACTGGACGAGGATGAACAGCATTTCCAGCGCGCAATCGGCGCCCAATAGCAGATCAGCGACAACGGCCCGGCGTCACCCCAACCGCGACCAGACCACGCCGCGCGCGGTTACAACAGCATCAAGCTGCTGGTCCGTGTCATTCACAGGCACCCGGTCGCAAAGTTGCGCGTCAAATGCCAGCCCAACCGCCAGAACCGGCCCGTGCTTGCGCAGTTTTTCCAAACTTCGGTCATAAAACCCGCCGCCATAGCCTAAACGGTAGCCGTGCAGATCGAATGCCAGCAAGGGAACAATCAGCGCTTGCGGGGTTATCGGGTCATGCGCGACGGGGATCAGCGCCTTGAACGGCCCTTCGCGCATCGGGGTGTCGGGCGTCCAGCGGTGAAACTCAAGCGGCTGGCCCGCCCCGGTGATGACGGGAACACAGACAGGGCCGCGATGTTGCACCATTGCCGGAAGCGGGTCTATTTCGGACCGCATTGGCATATATCCCGCCAAGACCACATCGGACAGGCCGGCGCCGAACTGCCCCGCCAGAAGGTCCAGCAAACTATGCGCGGCCAAATCCGCATCCGGGCCGCGCTGCGCCGTCAGAAATGCCGCATTCCGGTTTGCCGTTGCCTGAAGGCGCGCGGCCGCTTTTTGATGGGAAATGTCATTTTGCATTGCATCTGGCCCCTGCTGCCTGCACCGGGTCAGGGTGTATCAGCGCCGAAGCAAAAGCGAAACACCGTTGCGTTGTTTTATCATGCCCTGTGATAGGCCCAGTTCCAAGCCGCAAACGGTATTTGGCCCAGGGAAAAACGGTCAAACGCAGCCGCCACCAGATGCCCGCACAAGGCCACAGCTGGCCCAAATACCATAAGGTTATGCGTGTTTTACGCGCAAACCTGCGCAACGCGCGTCAGGTGGTGGGGCGCACCAGTGCGGTATGGGCTGCCGCAATCACACAAGACGCCAGCACCAGACCAACAGCGCCCGACACGCTATAGGCCAGCAACGCCCAAACGGGCCCGAACCCCAGCAAAATAACAACTGTCGCCGAGAATACCCCGGTGATCACTGCCATAAGCATAGAAATTACCAACATTGCCCAACGCCTATATCTGATCCTACAGCACAAGACTAGGACACAGACTCTAACCAAAGGTAAACGCGCGCTGCATTCGGCCGCTATGGAACGTTCAAGGCTTCAGGCTTTGCGCGCTTCGAACTCGGTGTTCAGCTTGCGCACAAATTCATTCAGGCCGGGCTGGCGCTCCCGGCGCTGCCGTTCTGCCTCAATGATGCCGCATAGCGCAGTGTGGGTCTGTTCCAGATCATCATTGACCAGAACATAGTCATATTCCGCCCAGTGACTAATTTCATCGCGCGACTTTTGCATGCGGCCCGCAATGACATCATCACTGTCTTGCGCGCGTCCACGCAGGCGCGATTCCAGTTCGGCAATGGACGGGGGCAAAACAAAAATTGAAATCACATCCTTGCCAAGGGTGGAATTGCGCACCTGCTGGCCACCTTGCCAGTCAATGTCGAACAAGGTGTCGCGCCCTTCGTCCATGGCCTGTTCCACTGGCCCTTTGGGCGAGCCATAGAAATTCCCGAACACTTCCGCATGTTCCAGCATCTCGCCCGCCGCGATCATGGCGGTAAAATCTTCCCTTGTCCGGAAATAATACTCACGCCCGTGCACTTCGCCCGGACGGGGCGCGCGTGTGGTGGCGGACACTGAAAAACGGATGGACGGATCCCACGCCATAAGGCGCTTGGCCAATGTCGATTTTCCCGCCCCGGACGGAGAGGACAGGATGATCAGCAGGCCGCGTCGTTTCATGGGGTTACTCCAGGTTTTGAACTTGCTCGCGCATCTGATCGATTGCCGCTTTCAGATCAAGCCCAATCCTGCTTAGCCCAAGATGCTGGGATTTGGAACACAGGGTGTTGGCTTCGCGGTTCAGTTCCTGGGTCAGAAAATCAAGCTTGCGCCCGACAGCAGGCCCCCCGCGCAGCAAGGCGCGCGCAGCCGCACAATGTGCCGCAAGCCTGTCAATTTCTTCGGTGACGTCCGCCTTGATCGCAATCAGGGCCAGTTCCTGTTCAACGCGCGCAGTATCGGGGCGGGCGGTTTCGGCCAGATGGTCCAGCGCTTTGCGCATCACTTCGCTGACATGGTGCCTGCGGTCGGGCAATATGTCGCGCGCGGCAAGGGTCAACGCGGCAATCCGGTCGAGCACCCCATCCAGAAGCCGCACCAATTCCCCCCCTTCCCTGAGTCGCATGGCGTTGAAGTCCTCCAACAGAAGATCAAAATCCGCTGCCACAATCTGGCCCAGATTCGCCGGATCAATTGCGGCAAAATCTTGTCCACTAGGCAAAACCGACCGCCAGTTCAGCACTTCAAGGGCGGATGGGGGGGCAAGTTGAATGCCCATGGACTGCGCCTTGGCGGTCACCGCGGTAAGCCCTGCAAGAACGGAATCAAGCACTGCATGGTCAATCATACCCAGCGCGGCCCCACCGTGATACTGCACCTTCAGCGTCACATTCACAGTGCCGCGCGACACCGTGGCGGCAAGCTGCTCCCTTAGCTTTTTCTCCATGAAAACAATGTTTTCTGGCAGGCGAAACCGAATATCCAGCCCCCGTGCATTCACTGCGCGGATGTCCCATTCCAGCACCAGATCAAGTCCATCCAACTCGGTCACAGTGGTTTTGCTGGCGAAACCTGTCATAGAATACATCGCGATTTTTCCCATAACATATGCCATGTCGGCCGGCAGCGCCTGCGCCGGAATCGCGCGCATTAACCATTTGCGCAAAATGTGGCAGAATTTAGGAAAAATATGCGCTATTCATGCCTTATTAAGACACCTTGAGAGAATATGAAGCCAGAAGCCGAAATCGGCAAAATGCCGGAAGCTCTGGTCCTTATGCCGCGCCACTGCACGAACTTCCGCCGAGTTGAAAGGGTATGACCATGACCGAATCCGCGTTCACATCAACAAGCGCCCCCCTGTTGGACACAGCA
This sequence comes from Roseinatronobacter sp. NSM, assembly GCF_052379845.1. NCBI lineage: Bacteria > Pseudomonadati > Pseudomonadota > Alphaproteobacteria > Rhodobacterales > Paracoccaceae > Roseinatronobacter > Roseinatronobacter sp. NSM. Next base: position 66,553 of record NZ_JBQTCF010000012.1, read on the forward strand.
GATGCGCGCGACACCTGTTTTTCAGTGATTAACCGCGTGGGTGCCTATTGGGCTTCGTTGCCGAAAACCGGCTTGGCGCCCGATCGCATGCTGGTTGACGCACGCGCCCTGTCGGATGTTCTGGCGCATGTTTTTCTGGCCGAACTGGTCACGCCGCGCGTGGCACGCTTGCGCATTGTCGGGCACCGGGTCGAGGAATTGACAGGGCTGGATATGCGCGGCATGCCCCTGACGACCCTGTTTTCGGGAACGGCGCGTCAGGAGATCATGTTGGCCTGCGAACAGGTCAGCCGGGGTGCGCGCGTGACACTATCCCTGCAAGGGGAAGAAGGGTTCGGGCGCCCACAGCTTGAAGGCATGATGGCGCTTATGCCGCTCTGCGACAGCAAAGGCCGCATTTCCCGCGTTCTGGGCGTGATCGGACAGAAGGGCGAGGTGGGACGCACCCCGCGCCGTTTTGATCTGGCCGCCCCCCAGGCCCTGCCCGAGCCAGAGCCGCAGCAACACCCTACAAAGACCCCGTTCCTGCGCGTCATCAACGGTGGCAAGGCATAACTGCCTGCCCTGCCACGAACACCAATGACCATGGCTTCGGTTTCTTACTGTCATTTCTGAAAGATGTGCCCCGTGCTGTGGCACTTACGCCCCCTTTGTGCGCGCGTTGTATTCAGACTGATACGCGCCGGAAAGCGGGCTTGACGACATCGCCAGCATTTCAAAGTGACGAATTTCGCCTGCGGGCCATACCAATAAATTTGAAATGGCGCCGAAGCATCTGCTTCGGCGCCAAATTTATTCAGGCACAGCGTCACGGGCTGTAGCCGCGCCGCCCCAGCTTATATTGCCGCCGCCAGTTTCGCGCGCCGGCCCACAAGTTCCTCGGCCACCAGAAACGCCAGTTCCAGCGACTGGCTGGCATTCAGGCGCGGGTCGCAGGCAGTATGATAGCGTTGCGACAAATCCTCATCAGAGACTGCGCGCAACCCACCTGTGCATTCGGTGACGTCCGACCCTGTCATTTCAAAATGCACACCGCCGGGAATGGTGCCTTCGGCGTTATGCACCGAAAAGAATTCGCGCACTTCGCGCAGCACCGAATCAAACGGGCGTGTTTTGTAGCCTGTTGATGATTTGATGGTGTTGCCATGCATCGGGTCGCAGGTCCAAAGCACATTCGCCCCCTCTTCCTCAATCGCCTTGATCAGGCGGGGCAGATGGTCGCCCACAGTCCCTGCCCCGAACCGCGCAATCAGCGTCAGACGGCCGGGTTCGTTTTCGGGGTTCAGCTTGGCAACCAGCGCTTTCAAATCATCAGCGGTCAGCGACGGGCCGCATTTCAACCCGATCGGGTTCTGAACTCCAGTGCAGAATTCCACATGCGCGCCATCGGGCTGGCGCGTGCGGTCCCCGATCCAGATCAGATGCCCGGAACCTGCTACAGGCATGCCGGATGTCGAATCAATCCTGCACAGCGCTTCTTCATATTCCAGCAAAAGCGCTTCATGGCTGGTGAAGAAATCCACCTCGGCCAGGTCCTTGCTGGTTTCGGATGTGATGCCCGCAGCGGTCAGGAAATCCAGCGTATCAGAAATGCGGGTGGTCATTTCGCGGTAGCGTTCCGCCTTGTCACCGCTGGCGAATCCCAGCGTCCAGTTATGGACACGGTGCATATCGGCATAGCCACCCTTGGAAAAGGCGCGCAGCAGGTTCAGGCTGGCTGCAGCTTGGGTATAGGCTTGCAACATACGGCCCGGGTCCGGAATGCGCGCGTCGGCGGTGAATTCAAACCCGTTGATGATGTCGCCGCGATAGCTGGGCAGTTCCACGCCGCCCACAATTTCCGTAGGGGCCGAGCGGGGCTTGGCAAATTGGCCCGCCATGCGGCCAACCTTGATCACCGGCACCTTCGCGCCATAGGTCAGCACAATCGCCATTTGCAGCAACACCTTGAAGGTGTCGCGGATGCTGTCGGCCGTGAATTCCGCAAAACTTTCCGCGCAATCGCCCCCTTGCAGCAAGAACGCCTCGCCTTTGGCGGCGGCCCCCAGCTTGCGTTTCAGCGCACGCACTTCGCCCGCAAACACCAGCGGCGGGTATTTCGACAATTGCGCTTCAACAGTGGCCAGCATGGTCTGATCGGGATAATCGGGCATCTGGATCCGGGGTTTGTTGCGCCAGGTTGATTTCGTCCAGCCATGTGTCATGGCACCCTCCGGTTTATCATGATCCGATGTGTTAGCGGTCGCGCCGCAGGTGCATCTATACGAAGGCAGGGCCGGGTATGCAAACACGATTGGGCTTGTCACACGCAATGAAAGCTGATTGTGTCCACCATCAAACAACAAAACCCGCAGCATATCAGATGGCAAGCACGACAAGACCCCCCCCACCTGTCCCCCAGTCACACGCTGCACCAGACCCTGCGGCACAGGCCATGCCGCGCCATTTCGCCTTTTTGTTGCTGGACAGGTTCACGCTTATCGCCTTCTCGGCGGCGATTGAACCGTTGCGGCTGGCCAACAGGGTTGCCGGAAAAACACTGTATACCTGGCAATTGATCAGCGAAAACGGGCACCCCGTGACCTGTTCCAACGGCACACAGGTCAGTGTTCATTCCGGCATGGAAGACCTGCACAAGGAAGCAACTGTCATCGTCTGTGGCGGGGTCGATGCGAATCGGGCAACCACCCCGGCCATTCTGGCATGGCTGCGCAAACGGGCGCGCTATGGCAATGTGATCGGGGGCATATGCACAGGGGGCTGGGCGCTGGCCAAGGCAGGTTTGCTGGACAACCGCCGCGCGACAATTCACTGGGAAAACCATACCAGCTTCGCTGAGGATTTCCCCGAAATTGACCTGACAAAATCGGTTTTCGTCCTTGATGGAACGCGCGTCACATCTGCCGGGGGGATGGCGGCGCTGGACATGATGCTGACCCTTCTTGCAAATGCTCATGGCAGCGCTGTCGCAAATTCCGTGGCCGACCAGCTGATCTATTCATCCATACGCACAAACCGCGACACACAGCGCCTGTCCATTCCCGCGCGCATTGGCGTGCGCCACCCCAAGCTGGCCCGCGTGATCGAGATTATGGAAAGCCATATCGAAGACCCGATCAGCCCCGCCGAACTGGCACAGGAAGTGGACATGTCCACCCGCCAGCTTGAACGTCTGTTCCGCCGCTACCTGAACCGCAGCCCGAAACGCTACTACACGGAATTGCGGCTGGAACGCGCGCGCAACTTGCTGATGCAAACGGATATGAGTGTGATCAACGTTGCGCTGGCGTCGGGTTTCACGTCGCCGTCACATTTCTCGAAATGCTACCGCGCGCATTACAACACCACCCCATACCGTGAACGCGGCGCGCGATCGTCTGACGACGGTGAATAACACCTGCCGTCCCCGCGCGGGCGGTTCCATCGCCAAATAATAAGTTGGGCGGAAAAACATGGCTGGCAAGCTGCGCATTTGCCGCCTGCCCGCCATGTTTTCGGGGATTGCTGCTTGCAGGGCAGTGTCAGTAGTCCTGAACATCCGCATCAGCGACAAGTTCCTGCAATTTCACATCGGCCATCCGGCCCAGCCGCTGGTCAAACAGAATATCGTTCAGCTGGCCATCAGTCAGGCGCCCTTCGAATTGCAATTCCCGCGCGCACAGCATCACAACGACCAGATTGCCACCCTCGACTGTATTGGCCGACACTTCGTTGCGGTCCAGCCGCGCCAGTTCAATCGCGTCGGATTGCGCGATATCGCGCTGAAATTCAGTGTGTTCACTCAAAGCGGCATCCGTCAGATCGGTGGCAAAGCCGCCCAGTTCCGCACAACTGCGCACATTCGCGCGAATACGCGCCACGCGGTCAATATTCGCCTCGGTGCGGCCACCGGGCAACAACAGGCGTTTATAGGTCAGCTGAATCTGATCGGCGGGAATTTCGCGGGTGCTGTCAGTGGCGCGCAACTGGAAAAAGGCAAAAGCCCCGTTCAGGTCCAATGGCCCGATAATTTCGCCCACACTGGCCACGGACACTGGCGCGGCAATGTTGCCCGGCAGGTTTTCCAGCGGCATCCAGTCCAGACGCCCGCCCTGATCACGCGTGCCCGCAAGCGAGAATTCGCGCGCAAGGGCTGAAAATTCTTCTTGCGTGCGGGCGGCTTCGATCATTTCCATGATCTGGCCCACAGCCTCGGCAAATTCGGGGTCGCTTGGCAGGAATATCTCGGACAACAGCACGCGAGGGGTGCCGCGAATGGCGCTGATATCGCGCGCGCGGGCTACATCGCTGTCGGTCACCGAAACCAGGGCCGGGAATTCCTGCTCGATCACTTTGCGCCACAACAGACCAACAGTCACGAACTGTCGGAAGGTTTCCAGATCAATGCCGCTTTCGCGCATGATCTGCACAACCTCTTCGGCGCTTAAATCCACGCGCGCGGCGAATTCCGCCATCCCTTCGGCCACGTCGTCGCTATTTACGCGAATGCCGCGCCGGTGCGCGTAATCTTGTTGCACCGCTTCTTCGGTCAGGCGCGTCAGGGCTTCTTGGCGCATATCAACCGCGCCCGCATTCAGCAGGTCCAGAAACGCCATACGCTGGGTGACATCGTAATTGGTGATGATGCGGTCATTGACCTTGCGCGCCGGGGCGAACATGCCTTGTGCCTGCGCGCTGCTTGCAGCCCAGAACACCCCGCCGATGCACAGCATCATTACAATGCCAAGCCGCGAAACGATGGAAGAAGTGAAAAAACGCATCAGGTCAGGTCCGTTCGGTTGGTCTTGAAATTTCATGGTCAGTCAGGTGTTGGCATACATGACATGCGCGGCTTTGTCATCCATGCGCTGTGCGGATCATGGCGCGCGATGATCGGGGGGCGAATTGCAAGGTTTCCTGCCGCTGCCGCATTTCCCCCCCCCTGTCACCCCGAACACCCCCGCCGCGCCCGTGACGGGTTCCCGCCCACACCCAGAACATCAATGCTCAGCCCGAAGCTGGTCGTATCCGATGCCGTCGTGGCCGAGGCAAAGCGGCGTTCAACGTCCATCTGCATGCGCAGGCATTCATTCTCGAAGCTTAGCCCCGCCCCAAGGCGCGCGGCCCGGTTGCGCGCGATGTCATAGCGCCAGTTCACACTTGCAGTCCAGTTTTCATCCAGAGCGCGCGATCCGTCCAGCGACCATTCGGCCGCTTTTGCAGCGCGATTTTCCGCAGGATCGGCGCGAATATGCATATAGGTGGTGGAAATCGAATATTCCGCCGTGCTCCAGTCCAGTTCCAGCGCGTTGCGTGTCAGGCGCAGGTCTGAATTGAACAACGCGCGGTTGCTTAGCGTCAGGCCCTGATCGGTATCCAGTGAACTGACAAGCAACCAGTCAGACCGCCGCCCCGCAAGCGCGGATTGCGGCGAAAACTGCGCCAGATCATCCTTGCGCCAGACGCGCCCCAGAATAAAGGTGCTGGACCAACCCCGCGGATCATGGCGCGTCCAACTTAGGCCCAGATTGGCCCGCAACCCCATTTCCCGCTGGTCGCGGGCGGCAAACCGGCTGTGGCTGAACAGGTTGCCTTCGTCCAGTTCGGGCATGCTGCTGATATCATTGGGAAGGGTATCTACACGGTCGCGCCCCCAGATAACTTGCGCCACAGGTTCTACAATATGGGTCGCGCCGCCCGCATCAGCACGCACCAACGGCCAGCGCAATTCCGCCATGGCATTGGGCACAAGGCGCGTGGTCGACCGTGCAAACCCAGTGGTCCCCGGTGCGATGGCGAAATGGTCCAGCCCCAGATTGAAACCAAGCGCCCCCAGCACCCCGCCGGGCAGAACAGCATCGCGCCGCCAGTCAAAATCGGCGCTGAAGCGCGCAACGGATTTCACGTCGCCCGCCAGGGGCCTGCGCCGCGCATGACCGTGCGCTTCCAGCCGAAGCCCCCCAACACCCCCAAGCCCGGGCATGTCAAAGCGGCGTTCATAAATGGCCTGCCCGATCTGGTTGGGCAATTCGCGGTTATTGTCCACCAGACGCAAGGACCGGAATTGCAGCGCCTGCACCCGGATGCGTTCATCACGGCGCACACGTTCCAGTGTGATATCCGATGTCAGCTGCGCTTCGGGGCGGTCATAATCTTCCAGAAGTGGCCTGTCAGATACTTTGATCAGGTTGAAGGACAGTTCAAACCCGTTTCCAACCGAAAATGCGCCGCGCGTATAGCCCATCGCGCGGGTGGTTCCCCGCCTGATCGAATCGCGCGCGACCAGACCGCCAAGTTCCAGCATGCCCGTAGCGAAGGCCTGACGGTAGCGCAGTTCCAGCGCGCGCGTTTCCTTGGTGGCCAGAAACGGCGTCACCGTCAGGTCCTTGTCGGGCGAGATGGCAATGAAATAAGGCGCGCGCAGCCCGACACCATGGCCTGTATCAATCGTATATTGCGGGCTAAGCCACCCTGTCGCCCGTTCCAGCCCCGGATCAGGCACCCGCAGGCGCGGCAGATACGCCACTGGCAGGCCGAACAGGCGGAACTGGGCATTCTCGAAATAGATTTGCTGTTCAAGCTGGTCATGCACCACGCGCGTGGCGCGCACTTCCCATAGCGGGGTCTGGGTCTGGGCGCAGATTTCACAGGCTGATGCGATGACAGACTCCATCTGGGTAAAGCGGTCATCCACCCGCTCGACCTGATGGGCGGCGATCTGCAATTGCTGGTCCAGCACCACGCGCGCCGAACGCACCAATCCACGGCGCAGCCCGTCATTCATTTGCGCAGCCTCGGCCAGCACCACCACCCTGTCACCTTCGGTCAGGGTCAGCGGACCTTCGATTTGCAAATCGAAGGTCTGGCGGTCATAGATGACACGCGACGCCCGCAAGCGGGTCTGGCCGGACAGCGCTTCGACATTGCCCTGCGCGATCAGCCGGTTCGGGCCGTCCAGATACAGCCTGTCGGCAACCAGTGTTGCAAATTCAGGCTGGGTCTGCGCGATCTGTGCACGCGCAGGCATGGGCGCGGCCAGCGCCAACCCAAGCGCCAGCACCACTGCCACCGCATAGCCCGACAGCGCGACACCCCGCGAATTTTGGCGATGTTGCGCACAGGCCCAAGGCATCAACCTTCCTCCAGATTCAGCAGCAGTCCCACTGCCAGCAGCAATGTTGCGACAGGTGGCCCCCATGCCGCAAGCATGACAGGCACCTGTCCGGTTTCCCCCAAAACCTGCGCAAAGTTACGCAGAAAGAACAAGGTGAATCCAGCCAGAATCGTGATCAAGGCCCGAATTCCTGCGCCCCCCGCGCGGGCATGATGAATACACATCCCCAAGGCCAACAGCATCATACCCGTCATCAGAACCGGAAGCGCCAGTTCCATGTTCAACCGCATCCGGTGCTCCAGCGCCGCAAATCCCGCGCGTTCCAACGCGGCAATAAAGCCCGGCAGTTGCATCAGCGGCACAGTGCGCACCTGCGCGAAATTATCCCTGATCTGTTCAGGCGTCAGGTCAGTTGGCACCGTGACATGGGCCATTTCGGTGGCCTGTTGTTCCGGGTTCATGTCCGACAGGCGCCATTGCTTCACCTGATGCAAGGCCCACAGACCGGGTTGCAATTCTGCCCGGCCCGCACGCAGGCGCAAGGACAACCCGGCCTGTGCATCAAAAATAAGAAATGTCGCGTCATGCAGCACTGTTCCGGTATCTTCGGCACGCGGCGAATAGATGACGGTTTGCCCGCTTGCATCGGCCTGACGCAGCCACACATCCTGCCCGCTGATGATGACTGCACTGGCCGTGTCGCCCCGCAACTGGGCCTGTGCGCGGCTGTATTCGCGCGTGGTGCTTGCAACCAGCGGGTTCATGACCGCCACGAACACGACACTGAACAGGAAAAATGCCAGCGCAGGCAGAACAATCAACCGCGGAATGGACCGCCCTGCCGCGCGGATAATCACAAATTCCGAACTGCGCGACCATGCCAGCGCCACCCAGATGGCCGACAGCATCAGCACAAGCGGCGCGATTTCATACAGCGCTTCGGGGGTATTGAGGGCCGACAATCGCAGGATCTGCGCCATGCCTGCGGACTGGCCGCTGAACCGGCGCATCTGCTCGACCATATCCAGCAACAGCAACATGCCCACGAACACACCCAGAACCATCATGAAGGCCACCAGCAAACGCCGGATCAGATACAGATCAAGCGTCATGTCACCGCCCCCAAGGGCGCGCGCGCGGTCCATCCCCTGCCCCGCGCGCGACTGGCCCACCACAACATGGCAGCCACAACCCCCGTCCCCAAAAGCACCGGAACAAAGGCCAGCCACGCAAGGGCCGCATTACGCAACGCAAACCCCGACGCAGCATTGCTGGCCAGCTGCACCAGCGCCAGCACAATGATAGCCCCCACAACCTGCCGCCACGCCCCCAGACGGCTAAACTGCCCCAGACAGATCGCTACAAACCCGATCAGCGATGTCATGACCGCCAGCAGCGGCTGGGCAAACCGGCTGGCCAGTTCAAAGCGGACTTCCGCCATCGCAATGCCCAGCGCCTGCAGATTAGTGGCATCCGGGGCAATCAGCACTCTGGTAGGCAGTTCGCGCACATCCGTTCTGCGCCCCGCAGGCCCGATCAGGCCACCAACGTCAAATGTCAGTTCATCAAAACTCAGCGTGCCCAGACGGTCCGGCCCCTCCCGATAGATCAGCGCAACACCGTCCAGCATGACCAGCGCAGGCCCCAGCTTGCCCGGCACCAGCAAAGCTGACGCGGCATTATATTCAACCCGCGTCCCCGCTGTGCGCGCATCCGACAAGAACACATCGACAAGCTTTCCCTCGGGGGTGATGTCACGCAAAAAAACCACGATCCCGTCAGCGGGCTGCAGAAATTCGCCCGAACGCAGCAGGCGCGCGGTTATATTCTCGGCAATCTGGACCTGCCGTTCGGCCAGTTGCATGCGTGACAATGGCATCAGAACATGCATCAAAAACGCCAGCATGACCGCAACCACCAACCCGAAAACCGACACCGGCACCAGCATCCGCGCAAAGGACAGCCCCGTTCCCTGCAACACCACCAGTTCATTGTCGCGTGTCATGCGCATCGCCACATAGACCGCCGCCGCAAATGCCGAAAGCGGCAGGACCACGCGAATGACATTGGGCAGGGTCAATGCCGAAAGTTCCAGAAACACCCAAAAACTCTGGCCGTCACCCACAATGGCATCAAACAGCCGCGCGGCACGGTTCACCCAATAGACCGAAATCAGCACCAGCGAGAAGAAGGCAAAGACCGTCAACAACTGCACCAGAAGATATCGGTCGATACTGCGCACCTGTGCCAAACTCCAGACCTGTAAACTGCGCGCGACAGTATTGCCCAAGCCACCTGATGAAAAGCGATTCGGCCCAATATGGGGTCACAGATATTGCGTGCAGCCCCGCTTTTACACCATTTAGGCTACTATATTTGCGACCACCCTGCCACGGGCTGGCCCCGCCCCCCCTGCAGGCAGACACGTCTTAGGGCTGGGCTTGGCGCTGGCGGGCCGCCGCAAGAATTGCGCCCTGCGCATGTTCTTGAATCAGCACCACAAACGGGGTGGCATCGTCCAGGGCGAAGTCCTGCACGAAAGGTTCAAGCCCGTCCCATTGCGCCACCACATCCCATGTGGTGACGATGTTATGATAGGTAATTGTGCGGCCCTCGTTCTCGCCGCTGGTGATATCCACCTCGGCGGTGTCCAGATAGCGCACAATCTGAATATCCACCGGCGGCTTCAGGGGAACGTCCGAACGCGCCTCGACGCGCAGATGCCCCTGTCCGGCAGGTGTCAGCGATACCGAAACCGGGGCGGCATCGCCCGCACGCGCAAGTTGGTCCTGTATAAGTCCCATCACCTGCATCGAGGCAGAGCCCTTCACCTCGTCCCGGCCACCAATGATCATCTGTGGGGTATAGACCGATGCACGGCCATTGTTGCGCGCATATGTCTGCTGGCGCTCGCTGAAGGCGGCCTTGCCGAAGCTGTCGGCCCAGCCGATGTAATCCCAGTAATCGACATGCAGCCCAAGCGCGATAACATCGTCGCGCGCAGCAAGTTCTTCCAGCACGATATCAGCGGGCGGGCATGCCGCGCATCCTTGAGATGTGTATAATTCAACGACAACGGGATTGGTCTGCGCCTGCGCTGTGGTTCCAAGGCCAAAAGCCATACCGACCAGTGCGAAAGCAACATCTTTCGGTCGCAACGCCAACCGCATTTTATTCCCTTCCGGTGTTCGTGTTACGCGTGATCTAACCAGTTCCGTGACGCCGTGCCAATCAAGGTTTTGAGAGGAGCGCGCAGGCATGACCATAAGGTAACACTCGATTTCAACCATATTTTTTGTGCACAATGGTATACAAAAACACGCATTCCCACTTGAACGAAGGCCCATGTTAGGGCAAATGCTATATCAGCAAGACCCTTCAACCCCTAAAGGGAGGCCAGCTTATGACCATTATCGTCGGACAGGACAGCGCGAAAGCGCGCAAAACACTAAGTTTGGGCGGAAAATCCATTGCCTATTATTCCATTCCCGCAGCCGAAGCCGCAGGTCTGGGCGCGTTTTCGAAACTGCCCGCCAGCCTGAAAGTTGTTCTGGAAAACATGCTGCGATTCGAGGATGGTAAAACCGTCTCCCTCGATGACATCAAGGCCTTCTCTGACTGGGGCAAGAATGGCGGCAAGAACCCGCGTGAAATTGCCTATCGCCCCGCCCGCGTCCTGATGCAGGACTTCACTGGCGTCCCCGCCGTAGTTGACCTTGCCGCCATGCGCGACGGCATCAAGGCACTGGGCGGTGACGCGCAGAAAATCAACCCGCTGAACCCTGTCGATCTGGTCATCGACCATTCGGTGATGATTGACGAATTCGGCAATCCGCGCGCCTTCCAGATGAATGTGGACCGCGAATATGAACGCAATATCGAACGCTACACATTCCTGAAATGGGGACAAAAAGCGTTCAACAATTTCCGCGTTGTGCCACCGGGCACCGGGATTTGCCATCAGGTCAATCTGGAATATCTGGCCCAGACTGTCTGGACCGACGAAGATCAGAACGGCGAAACTGTGGCCTATCCTGACACGCTGGTGGGCACGGACAGCCACACCACCATGGTCAACGGTCTGGCCGTGCTGGGCTGGGGTGTTGGCGGGATCGAGGCTGAGGCCGCGATGCTGGGCCAGCCCGTATCAATGCTGATCCCCGAAGTGGTGGGGTTCAAACTGACGGGCGCCATGGTCGAAGGCACCACCGCAACCGATCTGGTCCTAAAAGTGGTGCAGATGCTGCGTGCCAAGGGTGTGGTCGGCAAATTTGTCGAATTCTACGGCGAAGGGCTGGACCACCTGCCGCTGGCCGACCGCGCAACCATTGCCAACATGGCCCCCGAATATGGCGCAACCTGCGGCTTCTTCCCCATCGATCAGGAAACGCTGCGCTATCTGGAACAGACCGGCCGCGACAAAGACCGCGTGGCGCTGGTCGAAGCCTATGCCAAAGAAAACGGGTTCTGGCGCGGGGCGGATTACGCGCCCATCTATACTGATACGCTGGAACTGGACATGGGCACAGTTGTTCCCGCAATTTCCGGCCCCAAGCGCCCGCAGGACCACACGGCACTGGATCAGGCTGCGCAGAAATTCCTTGATGTTGTGTCCGAATATCGCGGCACAGCGGCAAATGCGCAAGCTGCCGAAATGGCAGACGAAGGCCCTGCCCCCATCGCACCGGCAGACCCGCGCAAAACCGCCACCGTGGACGGCGAGGATTACACCCTGCGTGACGGGTCAGTGGTCATTGCGTCCATCACATCATGCACCAACACATCGAACCCCTATGTCATGATCGGCGCCGGTCTGGTGGCGCGCAAGGCGCGCGCGCTGGGTCTGACCCGCAAGCCATGGGTCAAAACCTCGCTCGCGCCCGGGTCGCAGGTGGTGTCGGCCTATCTGGAAGCGGCCGAGCTGCAAGAGGATCTGGACGCCATCGGCTTCAACCTTGTGGGCTATGGCTGCACAACCTGTATCGGCAATTCCGGCCCGCTGCAGGAAGAAATCTCCAAAGCCATAAACGAAAACGACCTGATTGCCACCTCGGTTCTGTCGGGCAACCGCAACTTTGAAGGGCGCATCAGCCCGGATGTGCGCGCGAACTACCTTGCCTCGCCGCCCTTGGTCGTGGCCTATGCGCTGGCCGGTGACATGAATATCGACATCACCAAAGACCCGATCGCGCAAACCCCTGATGGCAAGGATGTCTACCTGAAGGACATCTGGCCCACCCAGAAGGAAGTTGCCGAACTGGTCGAACGCACTGTGACGCGCGAAGCGTTCATGTCGAAATATGCCGATGTGTTCAAAGGCGACGAAAAATGGCAGGCGGTGGAAACCACGGATTCCGAAACCTATGACTGGCCTGCCTCCTCGACCTATATCCAGAACCCGCCCTATTTCCGCGGCATGGGTGCCGAGGCAGGCACCATTTCCGACCTGAAAGATGCGCGCATTCTGGCCGTTCTGGGCGACATGATCACCACCGACCACATCAGCCCGGCAGGCAGTTTCAAGGCCGAAACCCCGGCGGGCAAATACCTGACCGACCGTCAGGTGCCCGTGCGTGAATTCAACTCCTACGGGTCGCGCCGTGGCAACCACGAAGTCATGATGCGCGGCACCTTCGCCAATATCCGCATCAAGAACGAAATGCTGGAAGGCGTCGAAGGGGGCTACACCACCGGGCCGGACGGGCAACAGACATCCATCTATGACGCGTCCATGGCCTATCAGGAACAAGGCACGCCACTGGTGGTGATTGGCGGTGTGGAATATGGCGCAGGGTCCAGCCGTGACTGGGCGGCCAAGGGCACCAACCTGTTGGGCGTCAAGGCCGTGATCGCGCAATCCTTTGAACGTATCCACAGGTCCAACCTTGTGGGTATGGGGGTCATTCCGTTTGAATTCACGGGTGGCGACAACCGCAAATCCCTTGGATTGACCGGAACTGAAACCATTTCAATCAGTGGGCTGGAAGGTGATCTTAAACCATTGTCTGAAGTGCCCTGCACCATTACCTATGAAGATGGCACGGAAAAGGTCATCACCCTGAAATGCCGCATCGATACGGGCATTGAAAAGGAATATGTCGAACATGGCGGCGTGCTGCATTATGTGCTGCGCGATCTGGCAAAATCTGCCTGACCACGTTGTTTCGACAGCAAATCCCCAAAGACCCCGGCGATGGCCGGGGTCTTTTTTGTCACGGACCTGTCGGTTGACGCCAGCGTGCCTGCGCATTAGTCAACATCATCATCCCCGACAAAAGAGATGCCCACCATGTCCACCCGCGTCATTGCCCTGTCCCTTCTGGCATTTGTGCTGGGGTTCATCATCCTGATGGCTTCGGTCACCTTCTTTGTGCGCGACCCGCTGCCCATTGTCGGGGCAAACCAGACGCTGTTGCTGCATTCCGTGGAAATCACACCGCAGATCCGCACAGCCGTGGCCATTGATGGCGGATATCGTGTTGATGTGACAGTGGAACATGCACAAACCCAAGACCCACACGCCCTGTTGCGCCCGACAGGGGGCGCAGAAATCATGCTGGACACGGGAACGGACAGCGCGGGCGCTTGGTCAGGCTCCGGTCAGATGACGCGCCCTGGCCGTTGGGAACTGGTGCTGACCGTAGGATCAACCCGAGAGGTCATTCCCTTTATCGTGCGGGAATAATCAATCGCGTTGCGCAAAGACAAACGCGCCCTCGTGCCGCCGGAAGCCTGCAGCCGCATAAAAGCTTACCGCACCAGGCGCGGACAATAACAGGCAGGTTTTGACGACAGGTGCGGCCTGCGCTGTATGGGTTAACAACGCCTTGCCAATGCCCCTGCCTTGATAGGCATCATTCACGCACAGATCGGAGCAATACAAGCAATAGGCCCAGTCCGTAATGGACCGCGCCACCCCCACAAGCCGCCCGTCAGCGCGGGCGGTAACAATGATCTGCGCACCGCGCAACATGGCTTCCAGACGCGCCATATCCGACGGGCGGCGCGCTGCCAGACCGGACGCCTGCAAAACCTGTGCGAAGTCCTCTGCGCGCAAATCAGGTTCCAGACCATAGGTTATGGTCATCGCGCGGCGGCCCGTTCCATTGCGGGGCGTATGCGGTTTGCGACCACATCGCGCGTGATTGGCCCCGCAAAGCGCAAGATGATCGTCCCATCACCGGCCACGACATAAGTTTCCGGCACGCCATAAAGGCCCCAGTCCAGCGCCATGCGCCCGGTTGCATCCTGCCCGCTTGCTGCAAACGGGTTGCCCAACTCCTCCAGAAAATCCAGCGCGCGATCAGCCTGATCGCGGTAATTGATGCCGTAAACCGGCACTTCTTGCGCCAGTTCTTCCAGCAACGGGTGTTCTGCGCGGCACGGTGCACACCAAGACGCCCAGTAATTCACCAGCTTCACATCGCCATCGCGCAGCGTATCATCATCAAACAACGGCAATTCGCCCAGCTGCGTCAGCATCACGCCCGGCGCTTGTTGCCCTTCGCGTGCCGATGGCAACGTATCCCGATCATCGCGCATATTGCCAAACCAGAACAGCGCAGCCAGCGCCACAAACAGCAGCGGCGGCAGAAACATCAGCGGTCTGAACTTACCCATTTCCGGCCTTTCGGTTTTCAACCTCATTCAATTGCTGGCGCACAGCGCGCCCACGCAACCAATACCACAGCGCCAGCCCCCCGATCAGCCCCAGAGAGGCCAGATAGGCCAGCGACACTTCAACTGCATAGCGTCCAAGATCGGGCATCACACCATCCTTTCGCGTGCAACAAGCGCCTTCATGCGGCGCGCGCGAATTTCCGTGCGCGTGCCCGCCAGAACCAGCGCCAGAAAAATAAGCCCGAACCCCACCATGCTGATGTAAAGCGGCGCCTTATAGGCCCAGTCCATCCGCGTGCCCGGTGCCACCGACAAGGACGCCCCCTGATGCAGGCCCTGATTCCAGAACAGCGCCGCATAGCGCGACAAAACCGCAAAGACCGACCCCACAAGACACAATACCGCTGTCAGGTCCGCCCCTGTGTCGGGATCATCAATCGCTGACCACAGCGCAATATAGCCCAGATAAAACAGAAACAGGATCAGGAAAGAGGTCAGGCGCGGGTCCCATGCCCACCATGTCCCCCACATTGGCTGCCCCCAGACTGCGCCTGTCAACAACCCGATCAGCGTCATCACCAGCCCGATGGGTGCAGCCGCCCTTGCGGCCAATGCGCTGACATGGTGCCGCCGGATCAGCCAGACCAGCGACGCCACCAGCATCATGACCCAGGCATTGATGGCCATCATCGCTGCGGGAACATGAATAAACACGATCTTGACTGTGGCCCCCTGCCGGAAATCATCCGGTGTGAAGAAGAAGCCCCATATCAACCCTGTCGCTGTGGTCACCACAGCTGCCACCGCCACAATCGGCAACAGCCAGTCTGTGGTGCGCATGAATTTCAGCGGGTTTGCATATTCCCAAAGCGATGCCATAACGCTCACCTATCCTCAGTTGGGGTCGCCCTCAAGACTGCCGCGCAGTCGCTCACCGAAGGTTTATCCGGATCACAAGGGCAGATGCAAAGGGCAATAATGCCACAGCCCCCGCGGTAATGCCCGCCAGCAGCGCAACGGGTGTCGCCACGTCCAGCCCTTGGGCACCGCGCGCCACCACCTCGGCCCCGAAAACCAGTGTCGGAATATACAGCGGCAACACCAGCAACGACAACAACAGCCCGCCCCGTTTCAGGCCCACCGTCAGCGCCGCCCCGAATGTACCAATCACCGACAGTGCTGGTGTGCCAAGTGCCAGCGACAGCACCAGCCACCCATAGGCTTGCGGCGGCAGATATAACAACAGGCCCAGCACCGGCGACACCAGCACCAGCGGCAAACCCGTTGTCAGCCAATGCGCCAGCGCCTTGATGGACACCACCCCTTCCAGCGGCACCGGCGCAGTCGCCAGCAGATCAAGCGATCCATCCTCATAATCCAGCGCAAAAATGCGGTCCAGCGACAGCAAACACGCCAGCAACGCCCCCACCCACAGAATGCCCGGCGCAATACGCGCCAGAATATCCGGCTCCGGCCCCACCCCAAGGGGCACCAGAACCGCCATGATCAGGAAAAACGCCAGCCCCAGCCCAAAGCCCCCGCCAGCCCGCAACGCCAGCCGCAGATCCCTGACCAGCAGCGCAATCACAAGAAGGCCTCGTCGAACTGTCCACTGCCGGATTGGGACAGGCTGGCCTTGAACGGGGTCAGGTCCAGAATATCCGCCTCAGGCAGGCCCAGATCTATATGCGTGGCCATCAAGGCCATCCCGCCCCCCGCCAGATGCGCACGCACCACATCGCCAAACAGCGCTACCGAAACAGCGTCCAGCGACACAGTGGGTTCATCCAGCACCCAGATGGGCCGCCCCGTGACGATAAGTCGCGCCAGCCCCAGCCTGCGTTTTTGCCCCGCTGACAAGTTTTGCGCCGCGCGCCCCGACAGCGCCCGCAGGTTCATCTGGTCCAATGCCGCATCAATGCCCCGTGTTCCATAGACCGCTGCCCAGAAGGACAGGTTTTCCGCCACGCTCAGCGTGGTCTTCAACCCGTCGGCATGGGCCGCATAGGCAATCGACTCAGGCGCACAGCTCACCGCGCCTGCCAACGCGGGCTGCAACCCTGCCACAGTGCGCAACAACGTCGTCTTGCCACAGCCATTGGGACCGCGCAATACAAGCGCCTGCCCGGGCGATACTGAAAACCCAACGCCCTCCAACAAAGCAAACCCGCCGCGCGCACAGGCAAGGTTGGTGACAGTCAGACCCATCTGCGCCCCTTTATGACAAAGCGCTGCATCAGCCCTTCATCTTGCCAAAAATACTCAATACGGCCTATCCGACCGGCATTAACGCCACTGCGACGCGCCGCTGCTCGGACAGCAACACGTTATAGGTGCGGCAGGCCGCCGGGCTATCCATGCTTTCCACGCCCAGCCCTGCGGCCTCCAGCGTCTCGCGCAGTTGCGCGGGAATATGCGCGATGGTGCCGCCTGTGCCAATGAAAAGCACATCCACCCGGCCCGCTAGCTCCAGAAGGGGTGCGTGATCGCCATACCCGCCCCAGGACCGCACATCCCCTGCCACCAGCAGCAAAGGTGCGGTGCAAACCTGCCCCCCAATACGGAAGAACGTCTTGCCGTATCCGTCAATGGGGCGCGATGCCCCGAAATCTATCTCGGACAGGCGCATGTCAGCCCTCCTTGACCCCGAATTGTGTGCCTGCGGAATCGCCTGCATTCTTGGACCAGTCGCGTTTCACCCCCAGCCGCAACAACACGGCCGATGCAACGAAAACCGACGAGTAAGTGCCCACGATCACGCCCCAGATCATGGCAAACACAAACCCGCGAATGACATCCCCGCCCAGCACGAACAACGCAATCAGCGCCAGTAATGTGGTTACCGAGGTCATGACAGTGCGTGACAATGTGTCATTGATCGACAGGTTCAGAACCTCTTTGATCGGGCGTTTCTTGAACTTGATCAGGTTTTCGCGCACGCGGTCAAACACAACGACCGTATCATTCAACGAATAGCCCACAATCGTCAGAAGTGCCGCAATAATGGCCAGATCGAACCGGATCTGCAGCAGGCTGAACACCCCGATCGTCAGCACCACATCATGCACCAGTGCGGCCACAGCCCCCACCGAAAACTGCCATTCAAACCGCAGCCAGATATAGAACAGCACTGCCGCCAGTGCCAGCACGACCGAAATCACCGCGGACTGGATCAACTCGCCCGACACTTTCGGGCCAACGGAATCCACCGCCGCAAAACTTAGCGTCGGGTCAAGGGCTTGCAACGCGTCGCGCACCGCGCCGATCTGCTCGGGGGTGATGGCTTCCACCCCTTCCTGTGCCTGAATGCGGACCATTGCAACATTGCGATCCGCGGCAAAAGCGGGGTCAAAAACTTCCGTTATCGCAATATCGCCAAAGCCAAGCCCTGCGATTGCGCCCCGATAGGCCGCAATGTCAACGGGGGCCTGCGCTTCGGTGCGGATGGACGTGCCGCCGCGAAAATCGATGCCGAAATTCAGGCCCATCGCAAAGAACGCAATCACGGAAATCAGCATCGCAATCAGGGACGCGCCGAAGGTAACCTTCCAATAGCGGAAGAAATCAATCGTGGTATCTTGTGGAACAAGTTTCAGTCGCATGGGCATATGTTCCTTCAGATGGCCAGGGTTTTGGGGCGGCGGCGTTCATAATACATGACCATCATCAGACGGGTGACCAGCAGCGCGGTAAACACGGATGTCAAAATCCCCAAGCCCAATGTCACGGCAAACCCGCGCACGGGGCCGGACCCCATTGCAAACAGGATCAGCGCCGTGATGAACGTGGTAATATTGGCGTCCAGAATGGCGGACAGCGCTTTCTCATAGCCCAGTTCGATGGCGCGCGCAGGCCCTTTGGCGGTGCGCATTTCTTCGCGGATACGCTCAAAAATCAGCACGGTCGCATCCACCGCCATACCGATGGTCAGCACAATGCCCGCAATGCCGGGCAAGGTCAGCGTGGCCCCAATCAGCGACAAAAGCGCGAAAATCATCGCGACATTCAGCACCAGCGCGATATTGGCAATGACCCCGAAAATCCCGTAACTGGCAATCATGAACCCCAGCACTGCGACCATGGCAACGATGGCGGCAATCTTGCCTGCATCAATGCTGTCCTGCCCCAGTTCCGGCCCGACAGTGCGTTCTTCCAGAAAATCCATTTCAGCAGGCAACGCCCCGGACCGCAGCAGCACCGCAAGGCGGCTGGTGTCTTCGACAGTGAAACGCCCGGTAATGATACCGGACCCGCCAGCAATATGGCTTTGGATGACCGGCGCAGAGACCACTTCGCTATCAAGCACAATCGCAAACGGGTTGCCGATATTTTCGGCCGTATACAGACCAAACGCCCGGCCCCCGGAGGGGTTGAAGCGGAAATTCACCGCAGGGCGGTTGTTCTGGTCCATGCCGGGCTGGGCATCAACCAATTGGTCGCCCGTGACAACAGGCGTCTGGTCCACCACATAATAGACGCCTGGTTCGTCCATGGACGGGTAAATAACACTGCGCGGGCCCGGCACTTCATCGGGGTCGGATGTAACGCGCACCACTGAATGGAAGGTCAGGCGCGCCGTCGTGCCGATCAGCGCTTTCAATTCCTCGGCAGACCCAATACCGGGAACCTGTATCAGGATGCGGTCTGCCCCCTGGCGCTGGATGGTGGGTTCGCGGGTCCCTGCTTCATCCACGCGGCGGCGGATAATTTCCAGCGACAGGCGCATGGTGCGTTCATCTGTTGCCGCGCGTTCCGCTTCGGACAAGGTCACGACAATTTCTTCGCCGTCGCGGCGCACATCCAGATCGCGCGCGGCGCCAAACCCCGCAAGCGATTCCGTGGGTTGGGCCAGTTCGCGGACATAGGCAACGGCCTGATCCAGCGTATCAGGGTTGCCAATCCGCACGCGCAATTCGCCCGCATCCTCTGATGGCATGCGCCGCACCGCGCCCACGGTCATGCGCTCGGATGCCAGCCTGTCGCGCACGGCAGGCCACATCCCGTCAATCCGGTCGGCATAGACATCGGACACGCGCACTTCGGCCAGCAAATGTGCCCCGCCGCGCAGATCAAGGCCCAGATTTACCAGAAAACTTGGCAGAAAACCGGGCCATGCGTTTCTGTCGGCCTCCAGCGCGGCGTTGCCCTGCCCCGTGTCAAGGGCCACGACAGCGTCGTTATGCCGCTCCACACGCTCGTAAAACAGGTTTGGGGCGGCAAACAGAAGCGCAAGCGCGCAGGTCGACCAGATCAGGATGCGTTTCCACATCGGTATTTGCAACATCGGCGCGTGGTCCCCGTGGTATCTGTGGCTGTTCAGGGCATCTTTGTGTTCGGATGGAACATTTCAATGCCCTGACATGGTCTTCTTGTCAAAAGCGGTCGGCAGGCCCTGCACATAAGGGGCAGCGCGCCTGGCACCAGCTTGAAGCGGGCGTCAGTCCTTGCTGGCCGGTTCGGTCTTGGACATGACGGTTGCAATGGTCTGCTTGACCACACGCACCTTCACGCCTTCGGCAATTTCAACTTCCAGCTCGCCATCTTCCTTGACCTTGGTCACCTTGCCGATCAACCCGCCTTGGGTGACCACCTGATCGCCCCGGCGCAGTGCATCGACCATGGACCTGTGTTCTTTCATCTTTTTCTGCTGGGGGCGGATCAACAGGAAATACATGATCACGAAGATCAGCACAAAGGGGATGATCGAAATCAATCCACCGGCAGCACCGGCATCTTGCGCATAGGCAGGGGTGACGAACATGAAAGCTCCTTACTTCTGTGGCACCCGACGCGCGGGCATAATGGCCGCCCCGCAGCACATGCCGCAGGTTGGAATTCGCGCGCACCCTACTGGCAGGGCGGGGCCTTGGCAAGGCTGGGCAAGGCGCAATCGGGCGCGCATTCGCGCCTATCGCGGGCTTGGCGTCCCAAAATTCACGCCCGCTACCAGCGGCCCGACAGGGCGCGCAGCACCAAAGCGCCGCGCCGCCGGAATTCCGCAGGCCGCAAGCCGTCCTGTGCCACCAGCCCCGGCGCTTGTGCCGCACGGCGCAAAATTACGCCCGCCTGCCAGCCGGTCAGCAGCGCAGGCAGCGCGCGCGCAGGCACCAGATGGCGTTTCGCCCGCGCCCGCGCCAGATGCGCCAGCCCATCGCGTGCCAGCGCGGCCACCGCACTGTCGCGCCCGTCCACAAGCGGAATGCGCCCTGCCGCCTGAAGCTGCGGAATTGCCACCAGCCAGTTTGCCAGTCCGGACGCGAAGGCCATGTCGCGCACCGGCGCTTCGGCCTGCGGCGACGCGCCCAGTGCCCGCGCTGCCAGCCACATCAGATTGCCAGATGTCGAATCAAGATATGCGCGAAACGCCGCGTCATCCGCAAAGGGCGCGCGGTAGATGTCCCATTGCCGCGCCGCGATAATGCCATGCCCCAACGCAACCGGCAATTCTGCGTCCTGCCAGACCTGCGCCAGTGGTGCGGCAACATGATGGGCGCGCGCGGGCTTGCGCGCGGCAATGTCATCCAGAACATCGGTCCAGAATTGCAGCCGCATTTCGGCAATCAGCGGTTCCTGCGTCACCCATGGGGCGCGCGCGACTTCCAGATTGAACGCATAAAGCGGCCACAACCGCGCGCGCGCATCATCAGATGCGGCAATTGTCGCGGCATAGCGGTCGGGATCGCCTTGTTGGACCAGTGTGGACAGATCATCCATCAACCGGGGCCACCACCATCAGCGCATAGGCAATTTCCGAAGGCGCGGCCTTCCAGCGGGCAATTTCCAGTTCGGCCTTGTCCAAGGCGCTGGCCAGAACCCCCGTCGCATTGGGGCGCAGGCTGGCAATGCGTTTGGACATGGGGGTGTAATACGCCTCCCACGCAGCGCCAATCTGCATCTGTTCGCCCAGCACACGGTAGCCCGCAGCGGCCACCCGCGCACGAATGCCGGCAACATCGGTGATCTGCGGATATTCCGCCCAGAACGCACGCGCTGCCGCAGACGGGCGCGACAACAGGCAGGGTTCGGAAAACGCCACAGCGCCCCCCGGCGCCAGCGCACCCCGCCACAGGCGCAACGCTTCGGTGATTCCCAGAAAATAGACCGCGCCCGCGCACCAGATCAAATCATAGGGGCCGGTCAACTGCGCCATATCGCCCTGACGCACCTGCACGCGATCCCCGAAAGGGGCCGTGCGTTTTTGCGCCGCCGCCACGAATTGCGCAATCTGGTCCACTGCGTCAATCTGCGCGCGGGCGCGTTCCTTGGCCAGCGTCACAGTGTCCGCCCCCGACCCGCAGCCCGCATCGCAAATGCGCGCATCCGCCGGGGTTGCAGCCACGGACAGCGCCCAGCCCAGATCGGCAGCCGCCCCCGGCCCTTCGCGTGCCAGATCGCTGTAAAGCGTCAGAAAGGCATCATCCGGTGTCAGGTCTTGCATGGGTCCACCCCGTCGCGCAGGAATTTCCAGATGACAGCATCAAGCAGCGCCTCAAAGCTGGCATCCACTATGTTGGGGGATACGCCCACAGTGGACCAGCGCCGCCCCTGCCCGTCTTCGCTGTCGATGATCACACGGGTCACGGCCTCAGTGCCGCCCTGGGTGATGCGCACTTTGAAATCCACCAGCTTCATGTCGTCAATCGCGGCCTGATAGGGGCCAAGATCCTTGGCCAATGCCTTGGACAGGGCATTGACCGGCCCGCGATCATGGCCAGCACTGTCCATGGATTCCGACACGGACAGCTTCTTTTCATCCCCGATTTTTACGACCACCACGGCCTCGGACAAGGTGACAATCTGGTTATATTTGTTCTTGCGCCGCTCCACAGTGACGCGGTAGCGCTTGACCTCGAAGAAATCGGGCACCTGCCCCAGCGCGCGCCGCGCCAGCAATTCGAAACTGGCCTGTGCGCTGTCATAGGCATAGCCCTGATCCTCGCGCTCCTTGATCTGGTCCAGAATGGCCGCCAGCCGCGCATCCCCCTTGTCGACCTGCACGCCCATATCGGCCAGCCGCAGCCGCAGGTTCGACTGCCCCGCCTGATTGGACATGGGCACAATGCGGGCATTGCCCACCTGCGCGGGGTCGATATGCTCATAGGTTGTGGGGTTTTTCAAAATCGCGCTGGCATGCAACCCCGCCTTATGCGCGAAGGCAGACGCCCCCACATAGGGCAGGCTGCGCTGCGGCACGCGATTCAGAATATCATCCAGCTTGCGCGAAATCCGCAGCAGCCCCTGCAGCGCGTCCGGCGTCACACCTGTTTCAAACCGGTCGGCATAGGCGGGTTTCAACAGCAAGGTGGGAATAAGCGTGGTCAATGACGCATTCCCGCAGCGTTCCCCCAGCCCGTTAAGTGTGCCTTGAATCTGGCGCGCGCCCGCATCCACTGCCGCCAGCGAACAGGCCACGGCCTGCCCTGTGTCATCATGGCAATGAATGCCGACCTGCGCGCCCGCAATGCCGCTGTCAATGACCGCGCGGGTAATGGCGCTGATCTCGGAGGGCAGCGTGCCGCCATTCGTGTCACACAGCACCACCCAGCGCGCGCCCGCGTCATGGGCCGCATGCAGGCAGCGCAGCGCATAGTCAGGATTGGCCTTGTAGCCATCGAAGAAATGTTCGGCGTCAAAATGCGCCTCGCGCCCCATGGCCACACAATGCGCGATCGAGGCGTGGATATTTTCAACGTTCTCCTCAAGGCTGATGCCCAGCGCCGTGGTAACGTGGAAATCATGCGACTTGCCCACAAGACACACCGCATCCGTGCCCGCATTCAGCACGGCCGCCAGCACATCATCATTTTCCGCCGACCGGCCCGCGCGCTTGGTCATGCCAAAAGCGGTGAAGACGGCCTTGGTTTGCGGTTTGGCGTTGAAGAATTCGCTGTCGGTGGGGTTCGCCCCCGGCCAGCCGCCCTCGATATAGTCAATGCCGAGTTGGTCAAGCATGGCAGCGATCTGGTGCTTCTCCGGTGTGGAGAATTGCACCCCCTGCGTCTGCTGGCCATCGCGCAAGGTGGTGTCGTACAGATAGAGGCGTTCGCGGGTCATTGGTGTCCCTCCTGCTCACTGGAAAGCATCACGTCACCGGGAAGCAACGCCTCACCAGATTGCAGCGGGATGCCTGCATCCCGCTTCGCCCCCG
The DNA here is from genome assembly GCF_052379845.1 of Roseinatronobacter sp. NSM. Classification (NCBI taxonomy): domain Bacteria; kingdom Pseudomonadati; phylum Pseudomonadota; class Alphaproteobacteria; order Rhodobacterales; family Paracoccaceae; genus Roseinatronobacter; species Roseinatronobacter sp. NSM. The sequence continues at coordinate 90,414 of NZ_JBQTCF010000012.1, forward strand.
ACCCGCCCCCCAGGGCGGGGGCGAAATCGCCCCCACCCTCGGGCCGGGGGCTACGCTGCGGTATGTTCAAACGATGGGGATGGCTCATTCTAGTTTCTCCAGCTTCTCCTGATCCACCCAACCCTCAATCGACACGACAACCCCATCTTTATTTGCGCGTAATTCAACACCGGCTGCGGTTGCCACAGCTCGAAGTGTATCTGCTCCCTCGAAGTCGCGGGCCAAACGCATTTCGCGCCATTTCTCTGCAACCCTCATAGCTTTTCGCGTTAAATGAGCATACTTTGCGTCTCCACTTACAAAAACGAAGCCAAAGTCTTCCTCAAATTTGGCCCAGTCCCAGTTTCGCGTTTCATCGGTTAATAGCCCGACCAATCTGGCTGATGCCAGTAACTCGCCAAAAGCTCCAAAGCGATGTAAACGGTGCAACTCTTCAATAACCTTTGGCGTGTTGAGATCACCTTTCAGAGCATTAAGCATCCCCTCTGGAATTCGACCTAGCTTGACGCCGTCAGTATCTCGACGCCACTGCTTAAGTATTTCTGTCGCCTCGTTTGCTTTGTGTTCAGTCCAATCCATCGGACTGCGATAATGCGTCGACAGCATCACAAACCGGATCACCTCGCCCGGCCAACCCTGATCCAGCAAATCCCGCACCGTAAAGAAATTGCCCAAAGACTTGGACATCTTCTTGCCGTCCACTTGCACCATCTCGTTATGCAGCCAGTAGCGCGCAAACCCCGCATCGGGATGCGCGCAGCAGCTTTGCGCGATCTCATTCTCATGATGGGGGAATTGCAAATCGATCCCGCCCCCATGAATGTCAAAACTGGCCCCCAGCAAGTCATGGCTCATGGCCGAGCATTCGATATGCCACCCCGGACGCCCCCAGCCCCATGGGCTGTCCCAGCCAGGCAGCCCCGCATCGGAGGGTTTCCAAAGCACAAAATCCATCGGGTCGCGCTTATAGGGCGCCACTTCCACCCGCGCGCCCGCAATCATGTCATCGACAGACCGCCCCGACAGCCGCCCGTAATCGGGATAAGACCGCACATCAAACAACACATGGCCCGACACCTCATAGGCATGGCCCTTGGCAATCAACCCCTCGATCATCGCGATCATCTGCGTGATATACTGTGTCGCGCGCGGCTCATGGTTCGGGCGCAGTGCCCCCAAGGCGTCCATATCGGCGTGATACCAGCCAATCGTTTCATCGCTCAGCGCCTGCACAATCGCATTCAGCGGGCGGGCGTCGCCCTCGGCCTGCATCTGTGCGGCGCGCGCGTTGATCTTGTCATCCACATCGGTGAAATTGCGCACATAGGTCACATGATCCGCACCATAAACATGGCGCAGCAACCGGTACAACACGTCAAACACCACCACCGGGCGCGCATTGCCCAGATGCGCGCGGTCATAGACAGTGGGGCCACAGACATACATCCGGACATTCTCAGCGTCCAGCGGGGTGAAATCTTCCCGCTTGCGGGTGCGCGTATTATGCAACCGTATCTTGGTCATGTCCTCTCCTCTCGGGCCATGCTGGCGCGCGGGCGGGGATCAGTCGATCAGGGAAATGAAAACAAGACCGCCCGCCGTGAACTCAGCGGCAAATGCAGCAGCAAATCATGCGGGTCAAGGTGTTCATCGCGTGACCATACGCGCGCGCCGCGCCCGTGCCAAGCCGAAAACCTCTGGAAGGCCCCAAAAAGCCAAAGCCCGCGCCTTTGGGAGGAAGAGCGCGGGCTGGCTGGCCACCGCAGACATTCAAACAATGCCGCAGGCCATGTCTTGATCGTCACACAAAGGCGTCAGATGTCAGCTTCCTTCCCCCGAACCAACGACTGAACCACATAGACCAGAATCGCGAACCCCACGGCCCCCGCTGCAAAAACACCCAACAGCACAATCCAGTCTACCGGCCCGCCAATGTCACGAAACCCCGAATTCGTCATCATCAACACAAACGCGACAGCAGCCACCCCGCCCAACGGCATGGACACTTGCGCCAACAGGAATTTGCGCATCGACATCGCGCGATCACGCACCAGGACATAGATATACCCCAGCGTCACAATCACAGCGACCACGACCATGGCCCAGAACACCCCGCGCCCGAACATTTCCTCGAACACGGCCAATAACGTCATCAGGGTGAGGTCTTCCATATTTTCATCCTTTCATACGGGCGGTTTCATCTTGCCCAAAATACTCGCGGGGGGCCGGGGGCGGCAGCCCCCGGGGGCAAGGTCAGGCACGACCGCGCAGCATGGCATTATACGTGGCTTTCAGCGCAACTTCCTTCATCAACCAGCTGATCCACAACTCCTCCAGCGGGGCAATCACGCCGGGAAAGGACGGAACAAGACGGTCGTTGTAATCGAACTCGATCAACATCGCGCGCCCGATCCGGGTGATCATGGGACATGACGTATACCCGTCGAAGAACTTGGTCCCCTCCCTGCCCGCCAATTCGCTGACAAGATGATCTTCCACAACCGGCTGATGCCACTTGACACTGGCCGCAGTCTTGCCCTTTGGGACACCGTTGATATCACCAATACCGAACACATTGGGGTAGCGCCTGTGGCGCAAACTGTGCGGGTCAACCTCGATCCAGCCCTGATCTGTCCATTTGTCGCCCCAAGACAATCCGGACTCGCGCACGACTTGCGGCGCGCGTTGCGGGGGGATCACGTTGATGAAATCATACGCTGTCGTCACATCGCCGTCGGGCGTTGCATAGGTTGCTTGCTTGGTGCCCGGATCAATCGCCTTCAGAACATGCTGCCAGCGATAGGCGATATCACGATCCGTGAAAATCTGCCGCACACGGTGATCGACAATGGGCACACCAAACAGGTTCGTGGCCTGCGCGTTGTAAATGAACTCACATTTGCTGCGGTTGCCCTTGGTGGTCGCAATATCCTCGGCCAGCATGACCAGCTTAAGGGGGGCGCCTGCACATTTCATTTCAGTCGCCGGGCGGCCAAACAGCCCAACCCCGCCTTCATCGGTGAATTTATCCAGCGCCTGCCAACTAAGTTCTGCATGTTCGGGGCTGGCGTAATGGGCGGCAATACCGTTTTGCGGGCCTGCCATGCTCAGGTCAAACCCTTCAATCGCGTCCCAGTCCAGCACCAGCCCTGTGGCAACGATCAGGTAATCATACTCTATGCGCTGCCCACCCGTTGTGGTGACGCGGTTTGCGTCCGGGTCCAGTTCGGCGGCATATTCATTCACATAGGTTATGCCACGCGGCAGCCATTGCTGCGTTGACGACACAGCATAATCTGCCTTGCGCAGCCCCGAGGCGATCAGTGTGAAACCCGGTTGATACCAATGCTGCGGGCGCCCGTCCAGAATGGTAATCTGCGCACCGTCCAGCCGTTCTGACAAACGGTTTGCAATCGCCGTGCCCCCTGCGCCCGCCCCCAGGATCAGAATACGCGCATTGGTGCGTTGCGCCTGTGCCGGTTTGCCCGCCGCCCCCATGGCGAAAGCTGCACTACCACCCGCCGCAAGCCCCATGAACCCGCGTCGGTTCGTGGCCAGTTTTTGCAGATCCATCATCGAATCCCCCCCCGAATTTCATCAATATACATACTCAACACATCATATATCTATTTAAGAATGTATGATCCAGATCAAATAACCGCACTCGAAGACTTATCTTCACGGCGCTGTGATGGGCGCGCTGAAACTTTCGCGGGATTGGCCTCGTTCCGACTGCATCAACCAACCCAACCGGAAATGGAGAATTTCATGCGCAAGCTTACAGCACCGGCCCTTATGGCGGCCTTTATGGCCACCGGGGCCACCGCAGGCACAGCAATCGGCCTTGCAGGGGACAGAACACTTGTGTCAATCGATCTGGACAGCGCGCAAGTTACCGGAATGCAGGATATCGATTATGACGGGCGTATTCTGGGCATTGATTTTCGCCCGGCCACCGGCCGGATCATTGCGGTGACCGACGGGTTTGACGTGGTTAACGTGACCCCCGAAACCGGCGCATGGGAAGCGCTGGTCACGATGGACACGCCGCTGGACCATGCACAAGGCGATGTTGTCATTGTTGACATCAACCCCGCCGCTGATGCACTGCGCTTCATGTCAGGCACGACCAACCACCGTGTCAATCTGGGCAGCGGGGCGGTTATGGTGGATGGCAGCCTGACCTTTACGGACGGCACGGAAGGCATGCCCATGGTCGGCGCAACGGCCTATTCCAATTCCTTCGGGCAGCCCGACAGCACGATGATGTATAATATCGACACGCAGCGGGCCGCGCTTTTGCGCCAAACCGCCCCCAATGATGGCGACAATGTCGTGATCGGCGCGACGGGGGCAACATTTGACGGCCCCATTGCCTTTGACATTGCCACCACAGCCGACGGGGAAAACACAGCCTGGCTGGTGGCAAACGGGGCGTTCCACACGCTGGATCTGGCCACGGGCATGGTTACCGAAAGCTGGCACATCGAGGCGCTGGATGTTGTGCTGCGCGATGTAACGGTATTTCACCCCGCGCAGTGACGATTGCGAAGGTTTTTTGACTGGCCCGAAGCGTAGCGTAAAGGGTTCACACCAATGAACACGGGCCAAGGGGGCGCAAGGCATCAGGCCGTGCGCCCCCTGTTCATATTGGCAATTCCAGTGACGGCTTTCAATAGGTTTGATACCGGCTGATTTTTTTGTGGTTGTTTTTCAATGGGTTGCGAAGGGGCCATTTCACGGGGTTTGATACCTTTTGTCCTGTTTTCGGGCGAAAGCGCCTGATCAGTGCGCGGGGCGCTGAAAATTATTCAATAAAATCAATGGTGGGTTTTTGAGATCGTGCGCAAAATAGCGCACGAAATACGATCAGATTTTGTCAGTGGACACTACACTTCGTGGATTGAGGTTTAGCGTTTTACCAACGTCATTCGGTTGACCAACTTTCAGTTCGGTCCCGATGTTGCCTTGCAGGATTTCTGACCTCAACTTTACGACCCTACAGGCATAGTCAGTGGCGAGTTCATGAGGGTTGCCGCCATATAACAGGCCATCTTTGAAGACGCTCCCCCCGCTAGATTTCTCAACATATTTCTGAGTGTGATTGATCTCTGCAATCATGTGTTCGATCACAACGCGAGCGGCTACCTCTGTCGCCTCAATGTCTGAAACGGCCTGCGTTGTTTTGTCTGTCAACCCAAGCAGCCAGTCCGCCGAAACCTCGAAGGTTGTGCAGATAGTCTGAATCACTTCGATACCCGGCGATGCAGCACCCGACTTGAGCATATATTTCTCAAGGGTGCGCTTTGGAATGCCTGACTGATCAGCCATTTCTTGCGCTGTTGCGGCGAGTTCATCCTTCAATTGGCGTAGCCGATCAGAAAAAACCGCCTTCACTGCGATACCCCCTGAAATACCCTTATTAGGGTATAATATACCCTCATCAGGAGGGATTTGCCTTGCCTAGGTTAGACGATAATACAGATGAGCGTAATCGCCAAGTCAAGGCGCGCTTCATACTGCAAGGGACATCGCTGCACGCATGGTACCTCAAAAACGGCGTAGCGCCCCAGAACGCAAGCAAGGCTCTTTCGGGTAGCTGGAGTGGACCTAAGGCAGGCGCACTGGTGCAACGGATACTCGACGCGGCAGGGGTTGAAAAATGACCTTGGTTCGCGTGACAGACCTTCTTGGAATAAAGAGCATCCCGAACAACCGAACCGCTGCAACCGGTTGGCTGCAAAGACAATCGATTGCAACGCACACGTCCGAAGATGATGGCAGAAAACCTGTTTCCGTTCGCCTTTCCGACCTTCCCGCCGATGTTCGCCTTGCCTATCTGCAACGCCAGCTTGACGGGCTGGGGCTTGATCAGGGCGAATATGACGACGCGGCGCACCGGCTGTTCATGGAAGCCGCGACCGCGCGGCGGGAACGGGCAGAGCGCAAGGCGCAAGTGGCGGAAATTGAGGGTTGGGACTGGCCTGCCTACCCGACTATCTGGCGGCGCTGGAATGAGCTGCCAGAGGCGCAACGGCTGGAAGCGCGCGAAGGCAAGCGCGCGGCGGTCAAGGCGCTGGCCTTGCCAGCCCTGCGCGACAAGACCAGCATTTCAGCGCTGGAATGGGTTTCGCTGGACGGTCGGACACAAGACTTCTGGGTGATCACAGAAGACGGCAAGACGGTGCGCCCGACCATGCTGGCCCTTGTGGACGTGGCGACTAACAAGGTGCTGGATTTCGAACTTGCCCCGTCTGAGAATGCCGTTGCCACTGTGCGCCTGATCAAGCGCACCTGCGAAACCTACGGGATTTTCGACCGGCTTTATACCGACAATGGCAGCGCCTTTGCCGGTCATCTGGTGGCCGGGGGCAACCCGCACAAGTTCCGCAATGCGAAGGGCGTGGGCAAGGTCCAGCCCATGGGCATTTGCAAGATCATGGGGATCGATCTGACCTTTGCGCTACCTGCGAACGCGCAAGCCAAGATCGCGGAACGTGCCTTTGCCAGCCTGTCGCGGGTCATCGATGACCGGCCCGAATTCAAAGGCGCACATGCGGGGCACAAGCCGGGGGCAAGCCCTGACACATCTGTTAGCCCCGTGCCGATCGAGATGGCGATGGCCGTGATCCAGCGCGAAATCAGGCGGCACAACACAGAAGCGGGGCGGCGCGCGCAAGGGGCGCGGGGCCGGTCTTATGATCAGGTCTTTGAAGACCAGATGCAGCACCGGGCACGGCGGCAACCAACCGCGCGCCAGCTTTATCTTGCCGGTCTGGTTTGGAAGCCGGTTGCGGTTGACCGCTGGGGCCGCGTCACGGTGAATGGCTGGACCTATGGCGGGCATAGCACGCAAGAGGCGCTGTTGCGCTTCCATGGCAGGGACAAGCGCATTCTTCTGGGGCGTGATCCGCATGATTTCAACGCCCCGGCGATTGCCTATGACGAAGACGGGCGCTTGATCTGCGAAGGGATCGAACCTGTCGCGCGTGGCAAGTATGGCAGTGTTGACGGCATTCGGGACGCGGCGCGCAACCGCAAGGCCGCAGGGCAAGCCGTGAAAGCGGCCGAGGCTGCAAACAACTATCTCGAAAATCATGAGACAGATCAGCTTCTTGCCAAGCTGGATGCGAATATTGCCGCAAGGCCGAATGCCGCGCCGCAGGGCAACGGGGTTCTTGCCCCTGAGTTCAAGATGCCCCTGCGCGACAAGGCAAAGGCTAAACCAGAGGAAATTCAGGCAGTTCCGGCTGAATTTTACAAGAACATGGATGCAGCGCTTTGGGCCAAACGGTCGGGGCGGAGCAAGTCGGCATGAGGGACGGTGCAACGTCCCCCATGCCATTCAACCGGGGCCAAGGCCCCTTGCAGTGAACGCAGACAACAATGGCACAACATATCAGGCTTGCCAAGATCACTGACCCGCCCCGCGCGGTTGGGGATTGGGCTGAAACAGAGACGGCGCGCGACATTGCGCGGTCACTGGACATGGTGACGGCTTCCGATGACCCCGGCTTCACCATGATTGCGGGCGGTCCCGGCACGGGAAAAACCACGGCGGTCGCGCGCTTCTGCGACCGGCTGGGGCATGATGCGCTGTTCATCACGGCGGCGCGGGGCGAAGGCACGGTCTGGAACTTCGCCAAGGTGCTGGCCAGCCTTTGGGGGCGTGTGCCAGCCTATAACACCCAAGCCGATGCGCGGCTGATCTTTGCCGGTCTTATTGGACCGGGTAAGGTTCTGATAGTCGATGAAGCGCAATACCTGAACCAGAAGAACTTCAAGACAGGACAGACCGGCGCGGCGTTCGAATGGCTGCGCGCAACGGCTGATCTTGGCAAGTTCCATCTGGTGTTCTGCGGTGATCTGGACCTGCCCCGCGCGATTGAAGCCATGCCGCAACTGCAAAGCCGCATGATGCGGCCTGTTGTGATCCGGCACGCCAGCCGCGCCGATGTTGCCGCGGTTGTCACGGGCACGCCCTTTGATCGATCGGACATGATCGATGTTCTGCACGACATTGCCAAGCTGAAGGGCGGACTGCGCAACGTGGCGCGGCTGGCGCAACTGTTCGCGGGGCCAGACACCCCGGAACTGGAACACCTGAAGGCGGCAATTCTGGATATGAAGCTTGGAAAAGGGGTTAAGTCATGAAAAAGCGCAAATCGAAAATCGATGTTCCTATAGTCGATATCCCTATGGGGCAGGCTGTTCTACTTATTCCGGGGCAACCTGAAGAGATAGAGGCGTTGTTTAATGCCATGGGCGTGCTTCATGCTTCTGTGGAAGTGCACTGTGATGAACCGGGGCGTGCCGCATTCTTGGCCTTGGCTGAGATGATGCAACGCGCCCGTGTTGTTGAAACCCCGAAAAGGGAGTTCGACGCATGAGTAAAGTTGATCCTTCCAAAACCTTCGCGGCCCCTGAAATCACGGTCTGCATGACGGCTGAAGAACACAAACGTATCAGCGCCGCGCGCGACGAAACCTATAACTGGCTTGGCCAGTTTCCCCAGATGCGCGAATGGATTGGCGATGAACGCGTGATCCGCCAGCTTGAAGCGC